>JAAZBI010000042.1 GCA_012513875.1 Mollicutes bacterium | reverse complement strand
ATCTCTTGCTAATAAATATCTATCTTTAGATGCTTTTAATGTTTGAATTAAATTAGGATAAAGATTACCATTACTAATTATTTCTTGATACAAATCTTCAAAAGTTTTTGATTGATAAATAGTACTACTATTATAATTAATCCAGTCTAAAAATAAATCGGGAATTTGATTTTTAAAATCTTCTTTAGGATTAAATTTTGTTCCAAAGATAGCAATTGCACCCTCTAATAAAGCTTTTTTAACATCTGTTTCCATATCTTCAAAAGGAATGGCCATTATTTTACTCCTAACATTATTTTGTCTAGTAAAACAGCCCGTGTTTCCTTCTTTCAAATATAAACCTAAATCTATTTTCCCGGGTTGTGCTCCTCTAGATTGGAATACTTGATCAGTACTTTCATAAGCTTCAATTAAAGCATCAACATTATAATTACTATTTTCTTTTGAAAGCATATTTTCATCTTTCAACATTTGTCTTTCTTGTTCTAACTTGTTAATTAAATTTACTTTATAAGGAGTTAATCCTGTTTTTTCCATATCCGCTTGTGCAGATTTATATATATAATCAGCATTCAATAACGTTTCAACTAAAAAATTAGTATGATAAGGATTGTTAATTATTTCTTCATAAACAAAATGAAAAGATCTGTTTTTATTATCAATCCATTTTTGTAAAAATTCAGGGATACGATTACTTAAATCACTTGCTTTATTACCACCTAAAACTCCAATTGTATATTTTAAAATAGCTTCTTGAACTACTTTTTCTATTTCTGAAAAAGGAATTTGAGAAAAAGTTTTTTGATGTTCAGAATTAACAAAAATATAAGGATCTTTATCTCTTAAAAATCTCCCTAAATCAACCTTTTTAATAACGGTGTTTGTTTTTTTAGCCTGTTCTTTATACCATAAATTGGTTTCTAAAATGGCTTCCATCAGTAAAAAAAGATATTTATTATAATTATCCATTAATATCACTTCCTATTATGTTTATTATATCAAACAATAGTAATTTTTTAAAGAAAAAAATAATCGTCATAGACGATTATTTAACTTTTGTAAATCTATTTTAATTTTTTCATTTTCTAACAATTCAATTATTTCATATGTTACAGGATCAGGTAAATGATTATTTATTATTCTATATTGAGCTAAAGCATATTTGTGACTAGCTTCTGCTAATACAGGAATAATAATTCTGTTAACATCTTTATCTTTAATAATCAAATCGTATAAATCATCAAATTCAGCTTTACTTTCAACAATATACTTCCATCTAATCCATTTTTCAATCGCTTCAATAATTGGATTCTTTTCATCGAATTTTTGTTGAGCTGGCGCTGCTCCTAGATAACCAATTGTATCATCAATTAAAATCTTTTTTACTGCTTTTACCATATTCTCAAAAGGAATGGCCTCAACTGCATTACGAACTCCATTTTCTCTAGTGAAAACTTGACTATTTCCTGTTTGTAAATATCCCACAACATCTACTGTGTTTTCTCGATAACCTTTTTGTTGTAAAACTCTGTTTGTTTCTCTAATTGCATTATTTAAAACTCTTACTTCATCCATTACTTATTCTCCTATACTGGTTGCATTATTCCGAAGAATACTAACCACGCTAAAATTGTTTTAGCGACTAAACTTAACATAATATATACTTTTTCTCCATATAAATAATCTTGCCATTTTCCAATTTTTTTATACTGTAAAATCATATTAATTGGAAATAGGTTAAAGAAAATAAAATAGGAAGCGAAAACAGCATAAACAAATTTTGGTACATCTCCAGGATTAGAATTTCCAAAGGCATACATAATTACAACTACCCAAGGTACAATTCCAGCAATCGATCCATAAATAAATGCTGACCAATCTACTTTCTTTGTATATTGATTAATTTTTTCCATCAATAAACCAAATAAATTCATACTAGCATTTAATCCAAAGATTAAGATTAAAGCTCCTATATCATAAATCCCAAATAAAACAGCTATTAAACAGATCATCAATGATGAAGATAATGAATATTCATACCATCTTAATGGATTGATTCCTTTTTCTAAATCTTTACTATATTTTTTATTTCTTAAAACAATAATAAAGTGGAACATAGCTGATAGAAATAAAAATGCACTAACAAATAAAGCAAAAGGTAACTCAAATAATTCTTTAACATCAGTTACTAATCTCATAGCTGTAGTGTCAAATTTTAAGAAATATGAATAAATCATCGGCTTAAAATTAGCTACTTTATCGATACTAAAGTAAAGAATTACCATTGCAATACCTTGAACTAAATGAAGACAACCCATAATTAAATTAAAATTTTTAAATTTTTTCATTTTCTTCCTCCTCTACTTTAATTATATCATTATAAATAAAAAAAGATAGATATATCTTTTTTTATTTATTATTATTATAAACTTCTTCTAAATCATCATAATAAGTAAAGTTTAAATTGTTATCCAAAATATCTGTATATTGAATTAAATATTCTTCCTGAATTTTATTATCTTCACCAATAAGACTTAAATTAGGCATATATTGTTTTCCAACAAAAACTTCATAATTAAATTTATATTCATCATTAAAAAAATCGTTATCATATTTTTGAGCATAAGCATCATATAATAAAATTACATCTTTAAATTGCGAAAACTTTATAACTAATCCTCCGTCTTTAAATATACTATTACTTTTTTCAAAATTGTAAATATTATATTTTAATTTTAAATAATCTGCCGCTTCATCTGTTAAGTTATCAATTAATTCGTTATAAAGATGAGCATAATTAATGTCAACCATTAACATACCTTCTATTTGATCAACATAAAAATAATCATTAAGTTCCATTTTCAATCCTAAAGTTACATATTCATTAAAATCCTTATTAGATAATTGAGCTAATTTTAAATTCAAATTATCAGCAGTAATAATTAAAAAAGTTCTAATCTTTACCAAATCTTCAATTGTTATTACTTCTTTTTTAAAGTCTTGATTGTTTTTAATTTCAATTTCTAATTCACTGTTTAGATTAGCTAAATCATCTAAATCTGACTCAGAAAAATTTTCTACTATATCTATATTTATAGAATTAATCAATTTATTTATATAATCTTTATTGTTAAAAATTAATTTTGCTGTGTCTTTTTCAATTTCTTCTTCTCTAATAGGTTCTTTTTCATCATATCCTATCCATTTAAATTTCAAGTTTAAGAAGAATACTAAAACGGCTACTAATAATATAACTCCAATAATTATTAAAAATTTTTTCATTTTCTTCACCTCTATCTTTATTTTAACACTTTAAAAAATTAAAGCAATATTTATAATTATTTGACATTATTTTTTTCTTTTACAAAATCAATAATATTTTTTGTAATTGTTCCTTCTTGTAAACATTCCTCTTTAGTAATCACTTCAGTTGCTTGATATCCTAATTCCTCTTTTAAAGCTTTAGGAAACTTAATTAAAAAGGTAGTATCATAAACATAATCATCACTAACTAACCAAGAATGGGTTTTATATAAATCTTTAATATATTCCATTTCTCCTCGTTCAATTGTAAAATCTTCAAATAAAGGCGCAATTAATAAAGAAGATAAATGACAATTACCAATATTTAATCCTTTTTCAAAATAATCATATACAGATGATTCATGATCATATCTAATGTTTTTAAAACTTTCAATTAACGATTTGTTAAAATTTATAATCAATTTAATTTGATAATAATATTTAATTTTTTCTGCTAATTCTTTGTTTTTTAATAAATAAGGTATTAATGATTTCATTTTTATCACCAACTTAATTATATCATATTTGAAATTAAAAAAAAGAATCAAAGATTCTTTTTCTAATCATATTTGGTATCCCCTCAGGGTATCTCAATTAAAGTGAGAACACACCTTTGAAAAATAAGGTTTAACCCGTCCTCACTTTTGATGAGCCCCTAAATGGTTTGTAAGAGCAAGTTAGGAGGAATTATGAAACAATTAAACGGATTAAAATTTTTGAAAGAACAAAAAGAAAACAAAGTTAATTTAGGCAAAAAAGCATACGAAGAAGAAATGGAAGATTTATGCACAGACTATCTAATACCTTTATTAAAAAAACACATTACTGATGAAACAAAAACACCCCTATTAGTTAGAGGCCTTAAAACATTTGAAGATAATGGCTATACTGATAGAAGCAAATTAACTGATGAAGAAGATACACTAAATTTCTTCTTATATCTAGAATGTTTATCTTACACTAGAAACTGCGTCAATATGATTAACTCAGATTTAAAAGAAGAAACTAAAATTGATTTAATTGTTAATGAGTTTGTTAATAGTGATATAGAAGAAGAATTATATAAAAGTATGTATGAAGATAAATAAAAAAAGTGCTAACGCAATTAAATGTTAGCATTCTTATTTTCATATTATTATTTACTATTTCTATGACAGTAATACATATTATGAGTTTGAACATTCATCAATATAGCTTCATCACTATTTTTTATTATTCCCATTTCATATTCTGACTTATAAGGTTCTGTCTGCAAAATTCCATTATCAACAAATTCATCACCTGTTAATATTATAGAATAATAACTAGCAGTTCCATTGTTATTAGTTTTATGTAAATCAATGAATTCATATTCACCAATTACATAATTATTTTTTTCATCATTATATTTATTCCACTTAAATTTATTATTTTTTTCCAATTTCATAGTTATAATATATTCTAAATCCTCATAACCATTATTAAATGCTTTGCAATCCCAAGTACCTATTGTAGGGTTTGAGCCCATACCTAATAAATTTAAATATAATAACAATATTGGAATAGCAAGACCTAAACTAATAATATTCAAAATCAAACCAACTTTATTTTTTTTGTTTTCTTTAACACTTATTATTCCAAATACAAGACCAACTATAGACAAAGGTATGGTAAATATTTGAAAAATAAATACCAACACCAAACTAATAATTCCAATTACCAAGGAAGTTGTTTTTTTCCAGTTTGACTTTTTAGTGTTATTAACATCAACATATTGTTTATTTACATCTTGTTGTTCGAACGAATTCATTTGATGATATACATTGTTGATTTGCTGTGAATTTTGATTACCATCATCAACTAAATTTATACCATTTGTTTGAGGTTGACTCTCAAAATTTTGTTTTACTTCCGGATTTTGATTAACATTGTTTTCAATTATATTATTCTCTACAACAAAACTTGTCTCATTTTCTACTTTTGCACCACAATTAGCGCAAAATTTTTCTTCTTGATTTAAAACTTTACCACAATTTTTACAATACATATTTATATACTCCTTCTTTTTTAATATCTTGACACTTGATAAATTGTATATGTATTATTACATTCATCATTATAATTCCCATCAGAACAATTATCTGTGTATAAAACTACAGTTTCAATATTTTTTATTTGATAAGATTACAATTTCTTGTAATCTATTATACTTTTTGGTATCCCCTCAGGGGCTCGAACCCTGGACCCAGTGATTAAGAGTCACTTGCTCTACCAACTGAGCTAAGGAGACATTTATTTGGTAAATAT
>JAAZBI010000095.1 GCA_012513875.1 Mollicutes bacterium | reverse complement strand
TTTCGCGCCACAGCCACACCACCGCCAACAACTAATGCGCAACGCCCACGTCATCCTTAACGCCTTCCCTAACACCAACGCCCACGTCACCAGCACAGCCATCCTCCCGCTTACCCGACAAAAAAAGGGGCTGTCTCAAAACGAAAGTTAAGAGACAGCCCTATTTTAATGCCAGAAAACGAAAAATCGGGTTCCGAAGAACCCGAAAATTCGGTAAAATTAGTCTTGTGAAAACCATTAACTTACAGAATGAATATAGCAAAAACGGGGGCTACATTCAACTGTGTTTACCGATTGAAACCGAATGTTTTATACCCGTGGATGATTCGGTAAGACTGCTCGACCAGGTGTTGGAGGAGATCGATTACAAGAAATTGTACCTGGCCTACTCGTCGAAAGGACGAAATCCTGCAGTGGCACCGAAGACTCTGTTTAAGATTCTTGTATATGCGAACGCTCAAGGCATCTATGGTAGTCGGGAGATTGAGCGAGCCTGCCGAATGAACCTGGCGTTTCGGTGGTTGCTGCAAGGCCAAGATGCCCCGGACCACAACACGATCTCACGGTTTCGCAAAGAACGACTCAGCAACTGCATCGAGGACTTGTTCACGCAGCTGGTGCAGGTGCTTTCCAAATTAGGTGAAGTCCCCTTTACAAATCTGTTTGTGGATGGAACAAAAATCGAGGCAAATGCGAACAAGTACACGTTTGTCTGGAAGAAAGCATCACAAAAGAATGAAGTCAAACTACAGGAGAAAACCCGTGCGTTCTTTCTGGAGAAACTGGGGAATCCGGAACTGCCGGAGTATATAACGGCTTCGTTTATGGAAGAAGTCAGATCCGCATGGATCGAAGAGGCCCGAAAGTCTGATGTGACATTTGTGCATGGGATTGGAAAACAAAAAAGCCAGTTGCAAAGAGACATCGAAACGGTGAATGAATTTGCAACTCGTCAGGCAAAATATGAATACAATAACACGCAGTTTCGGGAACGAAACAGTTTCTCCAAAACCGATCCGGATGCTACCTTTATGCATTTAAAAGAAGACCATATGCGAAACAGCCAGCTGAAACCGGCCTACAATGTGCAAGTGGCGGTCGAGAGCGAATATATTGTTGGGGTGGATATCTCGGCCAAACGAAACGACGTACATACACTGATTCCATTTCTGGACCGAATCCGCATGAATTACGGTCGCAACTTTGAAAATCTCGTAGCCGATGCCGGTTACGAAAGCGAAGAGAACTACCATTACCTGGAAGAACAAGGCATAACGCCGTACATTAAGCCGTCCAATTACGAGTATTCCAAGACCCGCAAATTTCAACGGGATATGGAATTCCGACTGGCGATGACATACTCTCCGGAGCAAGATACCTATTTGTGTAAGGAAGGTCGTACGCTTTCCTTTCACTCTATAAAAACAAGAACGTCAACGAACGGGTACCGATCGCAGGCAAAGCTATACCAGTGTGAATCCTGTGAAGGATGTCCACATCTGGGGAAATGCTATAAAGGGAAATACGCGAAGAAGCTGGAAGTTGGCGAGCAGTTTGACCTATACCGCGCGCAGAGCATGAAGAACATTACGTCGGAAGAAGGAATCAAGCTTCGTGTAAACCGATCCATTCAGGCCGAAGGCGTCTTTGGTGTGACCAAACAAAATTACGGGTTTACCCGGTTTCTCACTCGAGGAGAACCAAACGTTCGAACGGAGTATCTTCTTCTGGCTTTGGGATTCAATCTAAACAAGTTGCATTCCCGAATACAGAACGGTCGGATCGGTCAAGCACTATTCACCGTCTCAGCAGCAGCGTAAAAAGTACAAATCCAGTTCAGAATGAAATCTGATCTGCTTTCTTGCGCCCTTTTTTCGCGCAAACAATAACATCCTTGAACTTTGTCGCGGTTTTTTGTGTTTAGACCCTTTTTAAAACTCGTTTCGACACAAAAGAGGCTGCCTCATCCGACTTCGTTACAAGTCTTTTGAGACAGCCCCT
>JAAZBI010000041.1 GCA_012513875.1 Mollicutes bacterium | reverse complement strand
TCTTGTATTGATTATAAATACCTTATAGAAATGATGAAATTGATTAATGTCTAGAAATGTCTAGTTAAAAAGATTATTAATATAATCTTTTTTTTCTTTGTTATAATAAAGAAAAGAGGTGATGTCTTTTGGTATTTATGTTAGCAGAAATTAAGAGAACTTTTGGAAAGTTTTCTTCCCCTGTGTCTTATCTAGAAATCAGTGAAAACCCAATTTATAGGGCATTAGATCATTTTTTAAGACAAATAGTTGATGATTGTTTAGAAGCAAGTAGAGTTCAAACTAAAGGACAAAATCGTGGGACAAGTTTAGTTAAAACCACTACGCATTTTCGTAGTAATTTTAATGAAAATTATATTGAATAAAACGGATGTAATCATCCGTTTTTTTATGGAGGAATTATGGAAGAAATCTTTGATAAGCTAGGAATAAATAAACATTTAAAAGCTTATGCATATTTAAAATTAGCTTTAAAAGTTTATCAAAGTCATTATTTTAAGATAAAAAATTTATATCATTATTTAAGTTATAAATTTCAAACTAATGAAAGTAATATCGAAAGAAATCTTCGTTATTTAATTAATAAAAGTATTCAACTAGGTGATTATGATTTAATAATAAATATTTTTTATCAAAAAGATTGTTTCCCAACTAATAAACAATATTTAAAAGACTTAGATTCTTATTTAAAACATTCCTTTTCAAACTAAGATATGATAAAATAAATAATAGGAAGTGATCAAATGAAACCGATTGTTTTAGCAATATTAGATGGAATAGGATTAAGCGATAAGCAAGAAGGAAATGCCTTTTTAAAGGCAAATACTCCTCATCTTGATAGATTAATGGATCAATATCCATATAGTCGTTTAAATGCTTCAGGACCAGATGTAGGGCTTCCTATTGGACAAATGGGAAATAGCGAAGTAGGGCATTTAAATATTGGAGCGGGAAGAGTTGTCTTTCAAGCATTAGAACAAATAAACACATCTATTGAAAACGGAACATTTTATACTAATTCTATTTTTAAAGAAACAATCGATCACGCTATTACATATAATAGTAAAATTCATATAATTGGTTTATTAAGTGATGGTGGAGTTCATTCTAATATTGATCATTTAATCGCTTTATTAAAATTATTAAAAATAAAAAGTATAAAGAAAGTTTACTTACATTTAATTTTAGATGGTAGAGATACCGATCCAAAAGCAGCTTTAACTTATTTAGATAAAATAGAAAAAGTTTTAGATGAATTAAAGATTGGAACTATCGCTTCAATTAGTGGTAGATATTTTATGATGGATCGTGATAAACGATGGGATCGTTTAGAAAAAGCTTATAACATAATAGTTAAAGGTGAAGGAGATCATAATAATGATCCTCGTTTAGTAATCGAACAAAGCTATGAAAAAAATGTCAGTGATGAATTTATTCACCCAACGTTAATTGATACTGAAGGATTAATTACAGATAATGATGCAGTTATTATTAGTAATTTTCGACCTGATCGAATTATTGAAATTGGAACAGCTTTATCAAATCCAAACTTTGATGGATTTTCACCGAAGGTATTAAATAATTTAAAGTTAACAACTTTATTTCCAACATCAACAACTGTTTTAGGTAAATCAGCTTTTCAACCAGATGAATTAAAAAATACTTTAGGTATGTATTTAAACAATTTGGGATTAAAACAATTAAGAATAGCTGAAACAGAAAAATATGCACATGTTACTTATTTCTTTGATGGAGGTAAAGAATTAATCTTAGATAATTGTCAAAGAATTATGATTCCTAGTTCTAAAGTCGCTACATACGATTTAGAACCAGAAATGCAAGCTGGAAAGATAACAGAAAGATTAATATCAGAAATAAATAATAATTATGATTTAATTGTTGTTAATTACGCTAATGGGGATATGGTTGG
>JAAZBI010000040.1 GCA_012513875.1 Mollicutes bacterium | reverse complement strand
TTCCCTTTGATTTAAATAAGGTTGTATAATATGTAGCTAATTATACCCTTCATATTTTGAAATTAACCTTATATAAGGTTTTTTTCTGTTTAGCACTTTAAATCACTTGACTTCTAATAGTTAGTCTTGTAGGAAATAAAGTCTGACTTTATAATATCCTCATATATTGTATTTATTGAATCATCATTAGAATTAGTTATTTTATCTATCAAATGTTGGTTCAGTTTCTTCAATTCAAACGTTAGTAAAGAACCGCCACCTTGCCAATTAATGCTTTTTGATATTCCAGACTGTTCACCATCTATTACACTTTTCAACCTTGTGATACTTTTTTCGTAATGATCATCTAATTGTTCTATTCCAATAAACTTTCTACCTGTTTTAAGTGCCACAGCTCCTGTAGTTCCAGTACCAAAGTAGGCATCTAAAACTAAATCTCCTTCATCGGTAAACATTTCTATTATTCTTTTTAATAGAGCTTCTGGTTTTTTACCTGCTGGTAAGGAAACTCCCCCCTCATTTTGAGTGTTGTTAAAGTTTATATCCACCCATAAATCACATAATAGTTTTCCTATTCTTTCTACTTTCTTACCACCAATATCAAATTCTTTAATTGATTGTCTTAGAAATGACATTCTTCTTCCATTAATAGCATATTGTTCATTTCCATCTCCGGTATCATTATATTTTATTGGTACATCTTTATTTTCAGGTTTTAAGCTTATTTTTCTAATATCTTCTGGCATACTTTTACCTGTTTGAAAGATATCATTTTGATGTTTTACTAAAAAATCATAAAACACTTTATTTGATAAGTCATACTGATAAAAAGGAACCTTACTATCATAAATTCCATTTTCTACAATGACTTCTTTTAAACTTCTAACTTCATTTTTTTCTCTATCAAAATATTTGTTGAAGTGAGTATCAAACTGGTTTTCTATTTCATATTGTGGATTAATTTTTAAATCTTTCATTTTATAAATTAAAAGAGTATCTTTTGTCTTGATAATGGTTTTTTCCCTATGAGCTAGTTTTAGTCCAGATGGTGTAGATGATTGCACTGAAATTGAATTAACAAAGTTATCTCTAACAAAGACTTCATCCATTAATACTTTTAAATAAGCATCTTCATTTTTATCGCATTGAATACAAATAACTCCCTCATTTGGGTCTAATAATCTTTTTGCTATTTCTAATCTGTTTTTCATCATAACAAGCCATGAAGAATGTTTAATTGAGTCGTTATATGGAACAAGGTCATTATCTGTATTGTACAGAATGTCCCAATACATTAATTTTATTTTACCTTCATATCTTGGAAGTAAAGAATGCATTGTAATTAGATTATTTCCTTTTATAACTAAATTATCTAAATCATCAATATTATTTTTAATTTCTTTACCATCTCTATAATACACAAAGTTTGTAAATACTTTTTCATCAAACAATACATCAATAGTATCACTACTTAATAATTCATTAAAAAACACTTCTGGTCTTTCTTCATTCTCATCTGTCGAATCAAACTCTAATACGCAGTCTTTATTTGGGAATGATAACAAAACATCATTATTAGAAATTAAAAAATTCTCAGAACTGTCAATCAAACCAACTTTATTTTTATATCTTGTATAACTATCTGGTAAAAATGTTCTATTAGATAAAACCCATGAAAACTTAACTTTATCAAAAGCATAAATATCTCCAACTTTTGTAAAAAACTTTTTTTCTAATTTAGGATTTTGGATTATAATATTTAATAATCTAGGATTTAAATTCATTGCATCTTCTTGAACTAATCCTCTAATAATTTTCCCATCTTTGTCTAAATACTCACTAATATTTTTTAATGTATTTTCTAACTCTATTAAAAAACTCATAAAATCACCTTTTCTTGCTTATTCTTATAAATCATTATAACATTTTATAAGTTTTTTTTAAAGGTACATTAGATTTATAAGTTCTTAAAAACTTTCTTTAATTCATATTTTAAAAGAAATGAAAGGGTTAAAAGTTTTGAATATTATTGGAATCAGATGTTTTATCGCTATTAGATTATTTTAACAGCATAGACTCGTGGTTTTATTAGTAATCGTTAAATTGTAAGGTAATCGTTAAATTGTAAGGTAATCGTTAAATTGTAGGGTAATCGTTAAATTGTAGTTATGTTTTATCTAAAAACGCCTAAATATTCATTATAAACTTGTGTTTCTACGCTTGCTATAAATTGGTGGCAAACGGAATATAGGGATTTTCGCCCTTTATTCCAAATAAAAAAGGCTTGACACTTTTGTATCAAACCTATGCTTTCAATATGGTCCCCGCGACCGGATTTGAACCAGCATGAATTTCTTCATCAGATTTTGAGTCTAACGTGTCTACCAATTCCACCACGCGGGGATCATCTTACATTTCATCTAAATATTTAATTCCTAATAATCT
>JAAZBI010000086.1 GCA_012513875.1 Mollicutes bacterium | reverse complement strand
GGCTGGGCGAAGACGTACCTCGTGAAAGCGGGGCTCCTCGAATCCCCGAAGCGCGCAGTCGTCCGGATCACGGAACTCGGCAAGGCGACGCTTCTCGAAAACCCACCGGAAATCGATCCTCAGTACCTGACGAAGTTCCCGAAATTTCAAGAATTCATCGGGCCGAAGCCGACGCTCGAAAAAAACTCCCCCACCCAAACCACGCAATCGGCCGATCGCACCCCCATCGAAGATCTTGAGGAGGCCTACAAACTGATCCAAAGCCGCCTGCAAGATGAACTGCTTCAGGAAGTCGTCCAACTGACCCCCGATCAATTCGAACGCCTGGTCGTCGACTTAGTTGTCGCAATGGGTTACGGCGGCACGGCGGAAGACGCCGCCCGGGTCGTCGGCAAGACCGGCGATGAAGGCATCGACGGCATCATCAAAGCCGACCGCCTCGGCTTCGACCGCATCTACATCCAAGCGAAAAAGTGGGCCCCCGACCGCACCGTCGGCCGCCCGGAAATCCAGAAATTCCTCGGCGCCCGCGTCGGTCAAGGCGCAAGCAAGGGCCTCTTCATCGCGACCTGCGGCTTTTCGAAAGAAGCCTCCGACTTCGTCGAAAAAAGCATCAACCAACGCATCTCCCTCGTCGACGGCAATCAACTGACCGCCCTCATGATCGAGCACAACATCGGCGTCTCGACGCAAAGCGTGTATACGATCAAGAGTGTGGATAGTGACTACTTTGAGGGTGAGTCTTAGGACTTTATTTTTGAAATAACAACAGCATTATTATGGAGGACAAAGCATTGGCGACTAACAACGGGAATTCGGCAGACATTGGATTTGAACAAAAAATTTGGTCTGCAGCAGATGTATTAAGAGGAAATATGGACGCTGCAGAATATAAGCATGTAGTATTGGGACTAATTTTCCTCAAATATATCTCCGATAAATTCGAAGAACGATATTTGGAACTACAAGCTGACAACGATGACGTCGAAGATAAAGATGCATATACAGAAAAAAATGTGTTTTTTGTGCCACCCTCGGCTCGATGGAATGTTATCGCTGAGGCAGCGCATAAGGAAGAGATCGGGTCAGTTATTGATGATGCGATGCGCTCGATTGAAAAGGAGAATAAGCGGCTTAAGGATATTTTGCCGAAGACGTACTCCAGAGGAGAACTTGATAAGCGCCGCCTTGGAAATGTTGTAGATATCTTTTCAAACATAAAGATGGTAGATCATGCTACCGGAAAAGACATACTCGGACGTGCATATGAGTACTGCCTTGGAAAATTTGCAGAGCAAGAGGGAAAGCGCGCCGGAGAATTTTTCACGCCGGCTTGTGTGGTTCAAACATTGGTTGAAGTTTTAAAGCCATTCAAGGGACGAATATACGACCCGTGCTGTGGTTCTGGAGGAATGTTTGTCCAGTCTGCAATGTTTGTGGATCATCATGCGGGCAATTTGAAAGACATTTCAGTTTTTGGACAAGATTCCAATCCTACAACGTGGAAATTAGCACTTATGAATCTGGCGATACATTCCATTGAAGCAGATCTCGGACCGTTCAACGCAGATACATTTCACAACGATTTGCACCCACAACTCAAAGCCGATTTTATCATGGCAAATCCCCCGTTTAACCTTAGCGATTGGAACGATGGATCGCTGAATGACGATCCGCGATGGAAATATGGATTACCTCCTTCGGGCAATGCTAACTTTGCATGGTTACAGCACATGATTCACCACTTGTCTCCGGTCGGCAAAATCGGTTTGGTGCTGGCGAACGGTTCACTTTCTTCACAAAGCGGCGGAGAAGGAGAAATCCGCAGAAAGATTATTGAAGATGATC
>JAAZBI010000039.1 GCA_012513875.1 Mollicutes bacterium | reverse complement strand
AATTATACTCCTTTGCTATCAACGATTACCGGTGGTGCAATTTTAGCTTTATTATTAGTTTTATGTTTTGATGTAGCTACTCGTGTTGTTAAATTAGCTTTTTTTCAAATTATTACACCAGTAGCGGTTATTGGATATATTGAGCCAGGAAGTAAAATTTTTAATCAATGGTTACAGATGACAATTAAAACATTTGTAAACTTATTTATAAGACTTTTCGCAATTTCTTTTGTAGTTTTAATTTTAGGAGCTATAGGAGATAAGGTGTCATTAGGAGATTTAGGAGATTTATTTCTTATTTTTGGAGCGTTAATTTTTGCTAAAGAAGCTCCTAAGTTAATATCTGATATGTTTGGAATACAGGATGGTGGATTAGGTGGAATGCTTAGAAACCCATTCAAGAATATGGCTGGCGGAGGATTATTAACAAAAGCTGGAAGTTTTGCTGGCGGATTAGCTTTAGGTGGTGCTGGGAAGGCTTTAGCCGCTGGTGGTGGAGCGCTTGCTGGAGGTTTAAACTCTAAATTAAGAAAAGGATCTTTTATAGCAGGTGCAAGCAAAGGTGCTAAAGCAGCATCAAAAGATATTAAAATGACTAAAGGAATTAAGGGAGCAACAATTGGTTCTGCAAAAGCTGCATTTGGTGCATATAGAAACGCTTCAAATGCGGGTGCTTCAAGTGCATTAGGAAAAGATGTTAAAACAGGGTTAGGAGCTTTTGTAGGTAAAAAATATGGATCGTTTATAGATGAAAGAGAAACGTCAGCTATGGAAAACTATTCTGAAAAATTATATAGAAATAAGGAAAGCGGGAAACAAATTTATTCACAACCATATCAAATGGCTGTTGATGATATTAAAGATAGAAAGAAAGATTTATCTACCGCAAAAAGTCAATTAAGTTACTGGAATGCAAGAGTAGCAACAGATGGAGCAGATGCTAAGTCTGGGCATAAATATAATAAAGCTCTTATGGGAAGTAGTAAATATGCAGCTAAATTTACAGATGGTTATGAATTAACTAATCATGATCTTGCTCAAATGGCTAATGAAAATGTTGGCAAATCAGAAAAGAATTTAGATATTGCAAAAGAAAACAAAACAAAATTAATGGAAAAACCAAACTATGCTAGTGATGTTAGAAAAGAAAAAGCAATAGATGAATATGAATACAGCAAATTACAAAACCAAGCTGAGATACCTGAGGGACAAGCACCAAGTGGAGGGCCAACACCAAGTGGAGGACCAACACCAAGCGGAGGACCAACACCAAGTGGAGGACCAACACCAAGTGGAGGACCAACACCAAGCGGAGGACCAACACCAAGCGGAGGACCAACACCAAGTGGAGGACCAACACCAAGCGGAGGACCAACACCAAGTGGAGGGGCAACACCAGGAGGGTCAACACCAAGTGGAGGACCAACACCAAGTGGAGGACCAACACCAGAAGTTTTAGAACAAGATAAAATAGTAGAAAATGGATTAACATATGAAAAACAAAATGGTATATATGTTCCTGAAAATACTGATTCTTCAATGGTTAATAATAAAACTTCAAATGATACGAAAGCAGATACAAATAATGAAAACTTTAGGAATGAATCAATTGAGACGGTAGAAAGATTGAATAAAGAAAAACAAGAAATAGAAGAAGAAATAAATAGAAATTCTTTTGATTTTAGTAAAGCAACAGCAAATGAAAAATTAAAACAAGAAAAAGAAAAACTAGAAAATGAAGTAAATAGAATAAAATCAGAAAAATGGGAAGATTTTAAATAAAATAATCAAAATAAAAAGGGTGTGAAAAAATGGAAGAAAAACAAACAAGCGCTACATATTTGATTCCAGCTAATACTAAGAGTGGAGCATTAATATTAAATGTATTTAGGCCTTTAGATTTGATGATTTTTGGGGTCGGAATAGGATTAACATTATTACTGTTATTCTTTGTACCACAAATTAATTTTTTTGTAACAATATTATTATTATTACCAGCTTTAGTATGTTCCTTTTTAGTATTGCCTATACCTAATTATCATAATGTCTTGTGTTTAATTCAAAGTGTATTGCAGTTTTTTACTGAGAGAAAAGTTTATATATGGAAGGGTTGGTGTGTGAATAATGGCGAAAATAACAAATAGTAAATATACCGAAGATTGGTTGCCAATTAAAAACATTACGAATGGAGAAATAGTGTTAGATGATAATACGAAAGTTACTGGTGTAAAAGTGTTGCCTAGGAATATTTTTATTCTTGATGAAGGATCACAAAACAGTATAATTAGTAATTTAGGTGATTTTTATAATAGCATTGATTTTGAATTTTGGTTAATTGTATCAGATAGACCAGTAGATATTTCTTTATATTTATCTCAATTACAAGTTTTATATTCAAATGTGCAAAACAATCAAATTAGAAAATTAATAATGCAAGATGTAGAAAAAGCTAATGATTTTTCTGAAAACAATATTGTCGATACAGAATACTATATTATTTTCAAAGAAAAAAATCCTGATATTATTCAAAAAAGAATCAGAAATTTAATATCTGGATTAGCATCGTGTGGTTTGATTTCTGCACAGACAACAAATGCAGATTTAAGAATTGTCTTAGATAGTTTTCTAAATGGGGGAAATACTAGTGAGTTTGGGACGGTGATGCCTTTATGAATCTAAAATCTCAATTAGCACCTAAGGGGCTGGATTTTAATGCTGGGGATTTTGTTATAAGTGATAAGTATTCAACTATATTAACAGTTGTTTCATACCCTAAAGTTATTGGGGTAGGATTTTTATCATCTTTAACAACTATGTCTGGAATAAAATTGGTAATAAAACATATACCAATTGATTTTTCTGTTTTATCTAAAATGATTAATAAACAAGTAGCAGATTTGAAATCAAGATATGCAGAGGAAAAAGATAAAACTAATCAAGAAAGAATACGTATTGATATTGATTCTTTAGAATCTTTTGTTCAGTTATTAGCGTCTAGACAAACAAAGATTTTTGATTTTCAAATGCATATAATGATTACAGCTGATACGAGAGAAGAGTTAGAACAAAAGAAAGTAACTGTAAAAAATTATCTTTTAGCTATGGATTTAAGAGCTATTCCTTTAAGGTTTGAACAAGAAAAGGTTTTAAAATCAATAATTCCTGTTTTTCCTAAACAAGAAATTGAAAATAGAATTGGTACACCAATTCCAGCGGTTACTATAGGAGCTATGTATCCTTATATTTTTGACAGTATTAAAGATCAAGGATTATCAACTTTATTAGGTGTTGATTTTTCTGGAGGAGTAATTTTATTTAATCAATTTTTATTTCAATTAAAAAAAGAACATAATAGAAATAATGCTAATATGATTATATTAGGTACTTCTGGTAGTGGTAAATCTACAACAGCAAAATTAATGTTGAGAACTCATATTAGAAATCAATATAAAATAGTTGCGATTGATCCCGAAGGCGAATTAGAAGCAATGTCTAAATTATATGGAGGAAATTTCATTGATTTAGGTAAAGGCGGGGATTTTGGAATGATTAATCCTCTAGAAGTAATTATTGATGCAGATGAAGAAGAGATTTCTCAAGGATTAGGATATACTGTTTTGACAAAAACATTACAATTTTTGAAAGCTTTTATGAAATATTATGATCCGAGTATTGAGGAAGATGTTTTAAATTTATTTAGTGAAGTTGTACAAGATACTTATAAGAGATTTGGAATTGATTTTAATTCAGATTTTTCTAATTTTAAAAGCAAAGATTTCCCAACATTTACTGATGTGTATGCAACTATTCGAGGAAAAATGATGCAATATATGGATAAAACTCATGAGAGTGACATTATGGAAAGATTGGAATTGAAAATCAGGCCTTTAACAAAAGAATTAAAATATTATTTTGATGGTCATACAACAATAGAAGATGTTGAAAATAAAATAATTATTTTTAACATAAAAGAATTAATGAATACAGATACAAATATTAGAAATGCTTTATTTTTTAATGTTTTGAAATATGCTTGGGGATTATGTCTAGATAAAGATATAAATACTGTTTTAATGGTAGACGAAGCTCATGTTTTGTTAAGCAGTAATAATTCTTTAGGAGCTGAATTTTTAGCTCAAGTTCAAAGAAGAGCAAGAAAATACAATACTGGAACTATTATTATTACTCAACAACCAAGTGATTTTATCGATGCTAACGTTATCACTCAAGGTAAAGCGATTTTTGATAATGCTTCATATTATGTAGTGATGGGATTAAAAAAACAAGCTGTTGAAGATTTGTCTAATTTAATTGATTTAAACGATAACGAAAAAGAAAGCATTAAACGTTATTCGCAAGGAGAAGCTTTATTTGTTTGCGGAAGTAGGAGAATGAGAATAAATATTATTGCAACAGATTCCGAACTTGAATCATTTGGAGACGCTGGCGGATATTAACAAGTGAGGTGATTACCTGTGGATGAAGAAAATAAACCTGGTGCCATAGAAAAAACAACTGAAGCGATTAAAAAAGCTAAACAAATGAAAAAAACAATTGACTTGATTAAAAAGTCAAAAGTTTTAGGCCCAATTATTGGTGCGATTCTACCCGTAATAGGGTGGATTCTTTTAGTTTTTGTAATTATTTTAGCAGTTGTTGCTTCTATTATATTGGCAATAGCATTTGCTAAGCCAATAATTAATGCTGGGGATAATAGATTAAATTGGTTAAGCGGTTATGGTCATTTACCTAGTGATGCCGTTTATTATAACGAATTAAACCAAGCATATGAAGATTTTTATGATTTTAACAATCCTGAAGGTGAATTTGATATTGCAACGATTCAAGCAACTACTTTTTTTAATAGAATGGTTGATCCGAATTTAAAAATTGATGAAAACAAAATGCCAAAAAATCTTGATGAAGATGTTGAAGAATTATCTGATTCGATAGATGAATCTGGTATTTTTCAACCAATAATAGATGAAATAAATTATGTTGATTTCTATAGAATAGCAGCATACAATGTTGGAAATGTTCATTCAGGAACAAAATTAGCAGGTCATTTAGTTGACATTAAATTAACCGCGGGAAACGTTTGTTATAATATTCCAGAAGGTATATTAGAAACAGGAGGAGAAATCATTGAGCAATTTTTTTCTACTATAACAGGTGATTCAGAAATAAGTGACTTAGCAAAAGACTTAGCTGAGTCCATTAATTTATATATAGATGCTAAAATCAAAGATGAAAATCTTATTAAAGTAGGAGGAGTACTTATCGCTAGATTTTCTCAAGGGTTTTGGCAAGATGGTTTAAAAGATGTTAGTTTAGGAGAGTTTTTTAGTAACTTAGGTGATGGTGTTTCAGATGCAAAAAAATGGTTTGACGAACTTTTTGACGAGTTAAGACTTGCAGTTGGAGACGAAAATGTTTTTAACGATATTAAAAGAATTGTTTTAAATTCTAATTTTTCAAATTCAAAATGTGATAAAAGTGAATATTTTATACCAAGAATAACACATTATGTAAATTATGATAGATATGAGAATTATTTAAGAGAAGTATATTTGCCTAATCAACCATATGCATATTGTGAAAAATGCAAATATAAAAACGCTTCTAAAGAAGAAAAAAGTTTGATATTAGATAATTGGATTCAAGATATAATGAATCTTAGAGATTTATATGTTT
>JAAZBI010000038.1 GCA_012513875.1 Mollicutes bacterium | reverse complement strand
TTGAAAGTGAAGTTTTAAAAAGTGGGACTAAAAAAATCGGTTATTTGAAAATATCTGTTTTTGCAGATAATACATCTGATCAATTTGAAGAAGAGTTATTAAAATTAGAAAAAGAGAAAATCAGTGGTCTTATTATCGATGTTAGAGGTAATGGTGGAGGATATTTACATGCTGCTAACAAGATGATGGAATTGTTTTTACAACCAGGGAAAATAATTTATGAAATGCAAACTCAAAAAGATGTGGACTTATATAAAGCTTTTTCTAACAAAAAGAGAAGTTATCCAATTGTTGTTTTAGTTAATGGAGCGAGTGCTTCAGCTTCTGAGATAATTGCAGCCGCTTTAAAAGAAAGTTATGGAGCGATATTAGTTGGAACTAAAACTTATGGAAAAGGAACTGTTCAACAAGCTAAAGTAATGAGTAATGGTGGATTAATTAAAATTACAACTAACAAATGGTTAACTCCAAGTGGTTTTTGTGTTGAAGGAGTTGGTTATAATCCTGATATTAACGTAGAATTAAGTGAAGAGTATTATAAAAATCCAATTCCAAAAAATGACAATCAATTGCAAAGAGCTTTAGAAGAATTGAAATAAAGTTGGTTTTTAGTTTATAATAATAATATGGAAAAGAATAATAAAATAATAAAAATTGGGGATAGTTTAAAAATTCATTCTTATAAACATGATGGAACTATTTATCGTAGTTGGGATCAAGCTGTCGTCTTAGATGTTAAACCTGATTATATTGTATTAGGTAATAAAAAAGTTTTAGTAATGGAAAAAGATGGTCGAACTTGGAGAACTAAGGAACCAGCTATTATTTTCTTTTATAAAAACAATTGGTTCAATATTATTTGTCAATTAAAAAAAAAGGGAATATATTACTATTGTAATATTGCTACTCCTTATATAGTTGAAGAATCAACTATTAAATATATTGATTATGATTTAGATTTGAGAATTTTTCCTGATGGTAAATATAAAATATTAGATCAAGGAGAATATGAACATCATCGTCATTTGATGAATTATTCAAATGAGATTAATCAGATAGTTAAAAATGAACTGAAAAAACTAATCTTATTATATAAGGAAAGAAAAGATTTGTTTGATCAAAAAATAGTGAGTGAATATCAAGAAAAAATTAAAGATTATTTTTAATCTTTTTTCTTTTATTTTCATTGTTTTACCTGATATTTTTGTCTAAAAATGATTTTTTTAAAAAAAAGTTGAAAAAAGTGGAAAAAGTTGTTGACACCTTTAGTTTATTTTGTTATATTTAATGTGCACTTCGAAAGAAGTCGCTGAATGATCTTTGAAAACTAAGCAAAATGTCAATTTTGAGTAGCTAGGTAACCAAACTTAATAATAAATAATTAATTTATTTTTTTTTGAGAGTTTGATCCTGGCTCAGGATGAACGCTGGCGGCATGCCTAAGACATGCAAGTCGAACGAGGGGACCCTTTGATTTTTAATGAAAGTTGAGTGCTTGCACAAAACCGGATTTATCTTGATTTGGATTTTCCCCTAGTGGCGCACGGGTGAGTAACACGTGGGTAATCTACCTTTAAGACGGGGACAACAGTTGGAAACGATTGCTAATACCGGATACGAAATAAAAATGATTTTTTTATTTTGAAAGGAGCCTTAAAGCTCCGCTTAAAGATGAGCCTGCGGCGTATTAGCTAGTTGGTAAGGTAATGGCTTACCAAGGCGACGATGCGTAGCCGGTCTGAGAGGACGAACGGCCACATTGGGACTGAGACACGGCCCAAACTCCTACGGGAGACAGCAGTTAGGAATATTCGGCAATGGGGGAAACCCTGACCGAGCAATGCCGCGTGAGTGATGAAGGTTCTATGAATTGTAAAACTCTGTTGTATGGAAAGAACGATTAAATTAGGAAATGAATTTAATGTGACGGTACCATACCAGAAAGCTCCGGCTAACTACGTGCCAGCAGCCGCGGTAATACGTAGGGAGCGAGCGTTATCCGGATTTATTGGGCGTAAAGCGTGTGTAGGCGGTTTACTAAGTATAAGATTAAAGCCTGAGGCTCAACCTCAGTTCGTTTTATAAACTGGTAGACTTGAGTGTAGTAGAGGTAAGTGGAATTTCTAGTGTAGCGGTAAAATGTGTAGATATTAGAAGGAACATCAGTGGCGAAGGCGACTTACTGGGCTATTACTGACGCTGAGGCACGAAAGCGTGGGGAGCAAATAGGATTAGATACCCTAGTAGTCCACGCCGTAAACGATGAGTACTAAGTGTTGGGGTTACCCAGTGCTGAAGTTAACACATTAAGTACTCCGCCTGAGTAGTACGGTCGCAAGGCTGAAACTCAAAGGAATTGACGGGCACCCGCACAAGCGGTGGAGCATGCTGTTTAATTCGAAGATACGCGAAAAACCTTACCAGGGCTTGACATCCCTCTGACCGATTTAGAAATAAATCTTTCCCTTCGGGGACAGGGGTGACAGGTGGTGCATGGTTGTCGTCAGCTCGTGTCGTGAGATGTTTGGTTAAGTCCAATAACGAGCGCAACCCCTATCTTTAGTTGCTAACATTTAGTTGAGAACTCTAAAGATACTGTCGGTGATAAACCGGAGGAAGGTGGGGATGACGTCAAATCATCATGCCCCTTACGTCCTGGGCAACAGGCGTGCTACAATGGCCAGTATAATAAGACGCAATATCGTAAGATGGAGCTAATCTATAAAGCTGGTCCCAGTTCGGATTGAGGTCTGCAACTCGACCTCATGAAGTTGGAATCGCTAGTAATGGCAGATCAGAATGCTGCCGTGAATACGTTCCCGGGTGTTGTACACACCGCCCGTCACGCTATGAGAGTTTGTAATACCTGAAGCTGGTAGCCTAACCCGAAAGGGAGGGGGCCATCGAGGGTAGGACGGATGATTAAAGTGAAGTCGTAACAAGGTATCACTACCGGAAGGTGGGGATGGATCACCTCCTTTCTAAGGAGAAATCTAATAGAAAGAAAACTTGATCTAGTTACTCGTAAATTTGATAATTTTGCTTGGTTTTGAGAGATTATTCTCTCTAAAAATAGTTCTTTGAAAACTTGATAATGTGGTAGTTTCTTTTTTTTAACGAGAAAGAAAGAAACGTTAAGATTTTAAAATGAGAATATAAATATATAGATCTCTAAAAATCTCACAAATTAGAATTAGGTGGTTAAATTAATAAGGGCATATGAGGAATGACTTGGTACTAAAAGTTGATGAAGGACGTGACGAACAACGATATGCTTCGGGGAGCTGTAAGTAGCTTTGATCCGGAGATTTCCGAATGGGGTAACCCACTAGTGGTAATGCGCTAGTATCATATAGTAAATTCATAGCTATATAGAGAGTAACCTGGTGAACTGAAACATCTAAGTAACCAGAGGAAAAGAAAGAAAAATCGATTTCCCTAGTAGTGGCGAGCGAAAAGGAAAGAGCCCAAACCAATCTTCGGATTGGGGTTGTAGGACCTTTTTATAAGAGTAAAAAAATAATTGTATAGTTTAATTGTTTGGAAAGACAAACCAGAGAAGGTGATAGTCCTGTGAGCGAAATACATTTATCTCTTTAAGGTATCCTGAGTACGGCGAGACACGTGAAATCTTGTCGGAATCCACGGGGACCATCCCGTAAGGCTAAATACTCTTTAGTAACCGATAGTGAACAAGTACCGTGAGGGAAAGTTGAAAAGAACCCCGGAAGGGGAGTGAAATAGATACTGAAATCATATGCTTACAAAAAGTCAAAGCCCGTTAATGGGTGATGGCGTGCCTTTTGCAGAATGAACCGGCGAGTTACGATATCATGCAAGGTTAAGTTGAATAGACGGAGCCGAAGCGAAAGCGAGTCTTAATAGGGCGAGTTAGTATGGTGTCGTAGACCCGAAACCAAGTGATCTAGCCATGAGCAGGTTGAAGGTTGGGTAAAACCAATTGGAGGACCGAACCGATGTACCCGGAAACGTGCTCGGATGACTTGTGGCTAGCGGAGAAATTCCAATCGAACTTGGATATAGCTGGTTCTCCCCGAAATAGGTTTAGGCCTAGCCTCGAGATAATAGTTTATTGAAGGTAGAGCACTGAATAAATGATGGCTACACATAGTGGTACTGAATTTAATCAAACTCCGAATGTCAGTAAATGTTTCTCGGGAGTCAGCGTATGGGTGATAACGTCCATGCGCGAGAGGAAAAGAGTCCAGATCGCCAGTTAAGGTCCCAAAATTTATACTAAGTGGGAAAGGTTGTGGAGTTGTCAAAACAGCTAGGAGGTTTGCTTAGAAGCAGCAATCCTTTAAAGAGTGCGTAATAGCTCACTAGTCGAATGACACTGCGCCGAAGATGTACCGGGGCTAAGTATAATACCGAAACTGCGAATATAATTTTTTTAAATTATATGGTAGGGGAGCGTTCTAAGCGCGCAGAAGATAGATCGTGAGGACTATTGGAGTGCTTAGAAGTGAGAATGCCGGTGTGAGTAGCGCAAGATAGGTGAGAATCCTATCCACCGATTGACTAAGGGTTCCTGGGCCAGGTTCGTCCTCCCAGGGTAAGTCAGGACCTAAGATGAGGCTGAGAAGCGTAGTCGATGGACAACAGGTTGATATTCCTGTACCACTTATATAACAGATGGAATGACAAAGAAGGCTAGATTGAGCCAGTTATTGGATTCTGGTCTAAGCACAAAGACTGATATATTGGCAAATCCGTATATCGTTCAGTTGAAGTGTGATGGCGAAGAAAACTTCGGTTTTTTAAGTCGATTGAAGCCAAGCTTTCAAGAAAAGTTTCTATGGTTAATTATATAAGTGCCTGTACCGAGAACCGACACAGGTAGTCAAGAAGAGAATTCTAAGGTGAGCGAGAGAACTATGGTTAAGGAACTCGGCAAAATGACCCCGTAACTTAGGGATAAGGGGTGGTCTAGAGATAGACCCACAGTAAAGAGTCCCAGGCAACTGTTTACCAAAAACACAGGTCTCTGCTAAGTCGTAAGACGAAGTATAGGGGCTGACACCTGCCCGGTGCTGGAAGGTTAAGAGGAGAGCTTAGTGTATGAAGTAATTCATTATTACAAAGGTTTGAATTGAAGCCCCAGTGAACGGCGGCCGTAACTATAACGGTCCTAAGGTAGCGAAATTCCTTGTCAGGTAAGTTCTGACCCGCACGAATGGCGTAATGATCTGGGAGCTGTCTCAACCATAGGCTCGGTGAAATCTTAATACCTGTGAAAATGCAGGTTACCCGCGACAGGACGGAAAGACCCCGTGGAGCTTTACTGCAGTTTGACATTGAAATTTGATTTGTTATGTAGAGGATAGGTGGGAAACTTTGAAGCTAGGACGCCAGTTTTAGTGGAGTTAACCTTGGAATACCACCCTTAACAATTTGGGTTTCTAACCTCGAGCCATGATCTGGTTCAGGAACAGTGTCTGATGGGCAGTTTGACTGGGGCGGTCGCCTCCCAAAAAGTAACGGAGGCGCTCAATGGTTCCCTCAGAATGGTTGGAAATCATTCGTAGAGTGTAAAGATATAAGGGAGCTTGACTGCGAGACTTACAAGTCAAGCAGGTGCGAAAGCAGGACTTAGTGATCAGGCGATTCAGAATGGAATGGTCGTCGCTTAACGGATAAAAGTTACCCCGGGGATAACAGGCTTATACCACCCAATAGTTCATATAGACGGTGGTGTTTGGCACCTCGATGTCGGCTCGTCTCATCCTGGAGGTGGATTCGCTTCCAAGGGTTGGGCTGTTCGCCCATTAAAGAGGCACGCGAGCTGGGTTCAGAACGTCGTGAGACAGTTCGGTCCCTATCCGTCGTGGGCGTAGGAAAATTGAGGAGATCTGACCTTAGTACGAGAGGACCAGGTTGGACACACCTCTGGTGTATCTGTTGTCACGCCAGTGGCAGCGCAGAGTAGCTATGTGTGGAATAGATAATCGCTGAAAGCATCTAAGCGAGAAACTAACTTCAAGATGAGTTTTCCCATATTTTATATAGTAAGATCCCAGTAAGACTAACTGGTTGATAGGCTAGGAGTGGAAGCGTAGTGATACGTTGAGCGGACTAGTACTAATAGATCGAGGATTTAACCATATAACTAATTTGTTGAACCACATTATCATGTTTTCAGAGAATTATTTCTCTATTTGTATTGGTGACTATAGCGAAGTGGAATCACCTGTTCCCATTCCGAACACAGTAGTTAAGCACTTCAGCGCTGAAAATAGTGTAAGCGAAGATAGGACGTTGCCAATACTTTTTTTGTTTAATAAAGATACAAATGTATCTTTTTTTATTGTAAATATTTAATATAGTGATATAATATACGACTATATATGAGAGGAAATGTGTTATGAACGATTTGAATATTATAAAAAAATATTATGGTGAAAAAATGATGCATATGTGTCGTAGTTTCTTTCCTACTTTACTAGAAATACCCGGGTTATTATCAAAAATAATGTTAGATAATTTTTATCCAAATAAGTTTTTATATGAAGATATAGATATTTCTGGTAATACTGGAAAATTTAAAAATTATATATATAAAGTTAGTGAATTAATAATAAAAAAACCAGACTTAGAAACAGATGTGAAAAAACCAGAAGAATTATTACTTGATGTAGGTTATAGTTTATACAAATGTGAAACAGAAGAAGATATTCAATCATTTAGAAAGTATTATAAGAAAAATGAAGAACTATGTACTTTTTCTACTAATCGATTAAATAATTGTTTTGTCTTTTTTGCCGTTAAAAAAAATGTTGATGAAATAAAAAGAAAAGAAAAACCAGAAAGACAAGATGAATATGGCACATCAGTAATAAGTGTTCAATTTAGTAAAGATAAAAGTCGAACTTTATCAATAAAAAATAGATATAACCATAATGTATCAAATCCAGATGCTACCTTTTCCAACAATTTAGATAATATTGTAGAAGGATTAACAGATAGTTTTAAAAAACATTATGGAATGAAGCAAGCTCATCTTAGTGAATTTGAAATGTTTGGATATGTAAAAGCTGATGATGGAAAATATTATAAATATAATTGTGAAATTAATAATATATATTATTGTACTAGTAATATTATTATAGATAATTTTAAAGTTTTAAAAGAAAAATCCGCAGAAAAAGAAAGATATATGTTAATAGATTATTTTTTAATAGATTTAAAAGAAAAGAAAATAATGTTATATGATAAAAAAATACAAGATTCATTTATTGAATCTTGTAAAGAAATATTAAAAATAGAAGTATTAAATATAGAAGAAGGGAAAAAAATAAAAATAACTAATAAAAATAAAGAAGGAATATTTATTACAGTAAACAAATATAATCAAATAACTGAATATGTTAATAAAAATGTCAAAGAAATCAAAGATAACTTTCTTCGTGGCAATAAAGTTTTAAAAAACATAGAATTACCTCAAGTTCAAACAATAGGAAATAATTTTCTTTGTTACAATGAAGTTTTAGAAAAAATCGAATTACCTCAAATTCAAACAATAGGAAATAATTTTCTTCGTTGCAATGAAGTTTTAGAAAAAATCGAATTACCTCAGGCTCAAACAATAGGAGATTTTTTTCTCGAAAGCAATAAAGTTTTAGAAAAAATCGAATTACCTCAAGTTCAAACAATAGGAAATAATTTTCTTTGTTACAATGAAGTTTTAGAAAAAATCGAATTACCTCAGGCTCAAACAATAGGAGATATTTTTCTTTGTTACAATAAAGTTTTAGAAAAAATCGAATTACCTCAAGTTCAAACAATAGGCTCTTCTTTTCTTTGTTACAATAATGTTTTTGAAAAAATCGAATTACCTCAAGTTCAAACAATAGGAATTAATTTTCTTCGTTGCAATGAAGTTTTAGAAAAAATTGAATTACCTCAGGCTCAAACAATAGAAGATTTTTTTCTTACTGGCAATAAATTTTTAGAAAAAATCGAATTACCTCAAGCTCAAACAATAGGCTCTTCTTTCCTTTGTTATAATAGAGTTTTAAAAAACATAGAATTACCTCAAGTTCAAACAATAGGAAATAATTTTCTTCGTTGCAATGAAGTTTTAGAAAAAATCGAATTACCTCAAGCTCAAACAATAGGCTCTTTTTTTCTCAAAGAAAACAAAAGTTTAATCTGTTTATATTTACCTCAAGTTAAAGATATTGGGAAATCTTTTTTAAGTAATAATAATAGTTTAGTTTATTTGAATTTATCCAAATTACAAAATATAGGTAAAGGTTTTCTTTTAAATAATTTCCCTTGTTGTGAAGAAATAGAAAAGCAATCAGATGAAAATAATAGTTGTGTTAGAACTTTATAATTACCTATATAATTATTGAGCAAAACAACAAACATAATTATATACATTATTATTAGTGAAACTAAAGATACAAATGTATCTTTTTTTTTTGATATGATATAATGATTAAACAAGGAGTGAATGCAATGAAAAAGATATTATTAATTAGCGGAGTTGTTCTCTTAATATTTATAGTTTCATTTGGTTATTATTTTTATCAATTATCACCTGTTTCTAGTGAATCTAAAAAAATAGAAGTAGTAATACCTCAAGGAAGTAGTGGTAGCTCTATAGCTGATTTATTATCAAAAAAAGGATTGATTAGAAATGCAGTTGTATTTAAATTATATTTAAAGGTATATAATGTTAAAGGTTTAAATTATGGTAAATATATATTAAATACTAATATGGATGTACCTAAAATAATTAAAACTCTACAAGGAAAACCTGTTGCTGATAAAATTGTTATATCTTTTATTGAAGGTTATGATATTCCTAAAATTGCTAAAAAAATAGCTAATTCAACTAATAATACAGAAGAAGATGTTTATGCATTATTGAAAGATGAATCTTATTTAGATGAATTAATTGCAGAATATTGGTTTATTAAATCTGATATTAAGAATGATAAATTATACTATCCTTTAGAAGGCTATTTGTTTCCAGATACATATTTTTTTGAAAATAAAGATGTTACTGTTAAAGATGTTTTTAGAGCTATGCTAAAACAAATGGATAAAGTGTTGAGCCAATATAAAGAAGAAATAGCTTTATCTAAATTTACTATTCATGAGATATTAACATTTGCTAGTATTGTTGAAAAAGAATCTTTAACTAAATCTGACGGAGATTTAGTAGCGAGTGTTTTTTATAATCGTTTAGAAAAAAAATGGACACTAGGTAGTTGTCCAACCAATTGTTATGCTACTAGAACAGAAAATTGTGTTCCTAAAAAAGTTGTACCAAAATATCAAAGTCCTTATAATACGTATTTAGAAAATATGGGCGGTAAGTTACCAGTTGGTCCTATTTCAAGTCCTGGTAAGAATGCTATTAATTCCGTTTTAAAACCGGTTAAATCTGATTATATGTGGTTTGTGGCAGATAAAAATACTAAATCATATTTTTATGTGACTAATAGTGAAAGAGAAAAAGGAATAGCTGATTTAATATCAAAAGGATTATGGTTTGATTAAAAAAAGATAGCTCATGCTATCTTTTTATTTATATAATTCTCTTTTTAATTTATCGACATTGTTATTCATAATTTGTAAATAATCTAATTTTTCAATTCTATCTTCATCACTTAGATTTGATAAACTATGTAAATAAATTATTTCTATTTTTCCAGATTCAACTAATTTATTAATTGTTGCATTTAGGTCTTTTTCACTTTTTAAATATATATAATTGATTTGTTTTTTACTTATCATTTTATTGACATCAGAAATAATTTTATCTGTTAAATTATCATTTTCTTCAAGGGATATAACATTTATCCCATATTTTTTTAAATAAAGAAAGATATCATTTCCAACTACTAGAGTTTTATTTGAAGAGTTAGATATTAGCAATTTTATTTCGGCATCTAATTCAGATATTTCCACTTTTAATTGCTCATATTTTTCTTCAATGTCTTTTTTTAAATAAGTACTAGTAATATATTCGTTAAAACCATTTTTTATATTTTGAGCTATCATCAAGAAGTTGGAAAGATCTATCCATAATTCTTCGCTATCTGTTTCGTATTCCATACTTATTGTGGAATCAATAATCAATAATTGTTTATTTTTATTTAACATTTGAATAGCATATTCTTTTTCATTACTTAAGCCATTATATATAAATATATCAGCTTTACTATAGTCATCAATCTGTTTATCATTTAATTTATATTTCATAATATCAACATTATTAGGATAAATACTTAAAATATCAGCATTATCGCTATATAAATATTTGGTTATATATTCAGTTGGATAATTAGTTGTGTAAATTGTAATGTCTTCTAAGGTGTCTTTTTTAAAACAACCAGTTAAACTTATAATAAATATCAATAAAATAAAAATCTTTAATTTTTTCATTTTCTGCTCCTTTTTGGTACTGGATCATATCCCATTTTTCCAAAGGGACGACATCTAACAATTCTTTTTCCTGCTAACCAACTTCCTTTAAAAAAACCATGTGTTTCTAAAGCTTCAATTGCATAATTAGAACAAGTTGGTTGAAATCGACAGGCAGTGTGCGAATGAAGAGGTAATTTTTGATATAATTTAATCATTAAGATTAATACTTTTTTCATTTTACCACCTATTATTATTTTACGCTATTTTTTAGAGTTTGTAAAACATAAATAACAATAGTTTATTTGTATTATTAATAATGTTTTGCTATAATAAAAGAGGTGATATGATGGAAAAACTATTAGAAAAATTTAATATTGTTCCTCGAAATAAATCTTTGTATGAAGAAGCATTTACGCATTCTTCATATTCATATGAGCATGAAGGTGTTATTAATTATGAAAGATTAGAGTTTTTAGGTGATGCTGTTTTAGAATTAGTAATTAGTGATTTTTTATATAAATCTCAAAACGTTGAAGAAGGTCAAATGACTAGAATGAGATCAACATATGTTTGTGAAGACGCTTTATATGAATTTGCTTTATCTTTAAATTTCAGTGAATTAGTTAGATTAGGTCATGGTGAAGAAAAAAGTGGTGGTAAGACTAGAAAAACTATTTTAGCTGATGTTTTTGAAGCTTTTTTAGCGGCTGTTTATCTTGATCAAGGAATTAACAAGGTAAAAGAAATCATTAAAAAAGTAATCATTCCTAAAATAGAGACAGAGAATGAATATTTTTTTAAAGATTATAAAACTATTCTTCAAGAATTAGTTCAAGTTGAAAAAAGAAATGTATCTTATGAGTTGTTAAAAGAAGAAGGACCTCCTCACGATAGAACATTTACAGTTATAGTAAAAGTAGATGGAATTAAATTTGGAGAAGGAACAGCCAGTTCTAAAAAACAAGCAGAACAAAAAGCTGCCTATAGTGCTTTAAAAAAACAAGCACAGATTGAATAATAAGGTGAGAATATGTATTTAAAACAAATAAAAGCAGTGGGTTTTAAATCTTTTGCAGAAAAGACAATGATTGATTTTGATCAAGATTTAACAGCTATCGTTGGACCTAACGGATCAGGGAAAAGTAATGTTGTCGATGCAGTAAGATGGGTTTTAGGAGAACAATCAGTAAAAACTCTTCGTGGAGAAGGAAATATGACTGATGTTATTTTTTCGGGCAGTAAAAGTAGAATGCCTTCTAACAGCGCAACAGTAACTTTGCTTTTTGATAATAGTGATTCTTATTTCCCTTTAGAATTTTCAGAGATTTCTATTAAAAGAAAAGTTTATAAAACGGGAGAAAATGAATATTATCTTAATAACGAAAAATGTCGTTTGAAAGATATTATTAATTTGATTCTTGATACAGGAATGGGTAAAGATGCTTTTAATGTTATTTCTCAAGGTGATATTCAAGAAATATTGAGTAACAAACCTGAAGAAAGAAGAATCATCTTTGAAGAAGCTGCAGGTGTTTTAAAGTATAAGAAAAGAAAAGAAGAGGCCTTAAGAAAATTAGATAAAACTCATTTAAACATTCAAAGAATAAATGACATTTTAAATGAAATTGAAGGGCAATTAGAACCTTTAAAAGAACAGAGTGAAAAAGCTAAAATATATGTAAACGCTAAAAAGGAATTAGAGAGTGTTGAAATATCTTTAATTGTTCATGATATTGAAAAGTTCAACAATGAATATCAAATTGCTAAAGATCAAATAGATTCTTTAAATGATGAACTTTCTGAAATGAGTGAAACTAGTAGCAGTGTTGATGCAGAAGTTGAAAGTCAAAAATTAGAATTAATGAAATTAAATGACAAATTTAGAAAATCTCAAGAAAAATATTTGGAAATTTCTAAAGAAGTTGAAAGATTAAATGGTCAAAAAATATTGTTAACAGAACAAGGGCGTTATCAAAGTGAAGATACTAAGCTTCATGACCAATTAATATTTGTTCAAGAAAAAAAATTATCATTAATTAATCAAATAAAATCACTTGAATCAGAATTGAATTCTAATCAAATCAAAAAAGCTGATTATATTAAACAGATTGAAAAACTATCAGAATTAAAAAATGAATCAAATTTAAATTCTCAAAAGTATCAAGAAAATTTAGAAAACTTTAACAAAGAAAAAATGATGTTAATTCATAAAAACAACATAATTGAAAGTGCACTTGAAAACAATAGTTTTCTTCCTCGAGGAATTTCTAGCGTTTTAAACAATCCTAAATTAAGAGGAATTCATAATACAATTGGGAATTTACTAAAAGTTGATGAAAGTCATTCTTTAGCGATCGATGTTGCTTTAGGAGGCAGTTCTAATTTTATTGTTGTCGATGATGAAAAAAAAGCTAGTGAAGCTATTTCTTATTTAAAAGAAAACAGTTTAGGAAGAGTAACTTTTTTTCCTTTAAACATTATCAAAAGAAAATTTGTAGACAAAGAAGTTTTAAATCAATTACATAAAGAAAACAACTTTATTGATTTAGCTTCTAATCTGGTATCTTTTGATTCTCAATATGAAGAAATAATTTTAAATCAATTAGGTAACGTTTTAGTTGCTAAAGATATAACTAGTGCAAATGAAATTAGTAAAAAAATAAATCATCGTTATAAAATAGTTACTCTTGATGGAGAAGTAATTCATGTTGGTGGTTCTTTAACAGGAGGAACATTAAATAATAAAAACAGTCTTTTATCTCAAAAACAAGAATTAAAACAAAATGAAATTCAAATTAAAGTATTAGAGACAAAGATTGAAAATTTAATGAAAACAAAATCAAAAACAAATCAAGAAGCAAATCAAATTAATCAAGAATTTAACAATGTTAAAACTTTACAAGCTGTAACTGAAGAATTAATTAATAAACAATCTGAAGAAGTAATAGAATTAAAAAATCAAGAACAAGAACAAGAAATGTTGTTAGCGAATCTCAACTCAATTGTAGGCAATAATTGGGATGATCGAGAAGAAAAAATCTTAAATGATTATTACGAACAATTAAATCAAAAACAAATTTTGGAAAAAGAAATTAATGATTATCGTCAAAAAATTGAAACGATAAGTGAAAAAATATCCGACTCTGAAAAAGATGTCAAAAAACAAAACTCACTTTCTTTTTCTAAACAAAATATTTTAAAAGAACAAGAAATAAAAGTTAATCGTTTAGATGTAAAATTAGATAATTTATTAAATACATTAAATGAAGATTATAGTTTAACTTATGAAAAAGCTAAAGAAGATTTTATTTTAATGATTCCTGAAAATGATGCGAGAAAAATTGTCAATCAAAACAAAAAAATCATGAAAGATTTAGGGATTGTTAATATAGCAGCTATTGAAGAGTTTGAAAGAATAAACGAAAGATATATCTTTTTAAATGATCAAAAAAACGATTTGTTCAAAGCAGAAAATACTTTATTAGAGATAATTAAAGAAATGGATAACGTTATGAAAGATTCATTTATAAATACTTTTGATAAAATAGCTCACGAATTTAAAATAACATTTAAAGAATTGTTTGGCGGAGGAGAAGCCTGTTTAAAATTAACTGATCCTCAAAACATTTTGGAAACTGGAATTGATATTGTAGCGCTTCCTCCTGGTAAAAAATTACAACATTTATCATTACTGTCTGGAGGAGAAAAAAGTTTAACAGCTATTGCAATTTTATTTGCAATTCTTAAAGTTCGTCCTGTTCCATTTTGTATTTTAGATGAAGTAGAAGCAGCCTTAGATGATGCTAATGTTATTGGATTTGGACAATTCTTATTGAAATTAAAAACAAAAACACAATTTATTTTAATTACCCATAAAAAGAAAACAATGGAGTATGTAGATAAATTATATGGTATAACAATGCAAGAATCTGGTGTAAGTAAATTAGTCAGTGTTAAATTAGCTGAAAATAAAAATGAGAATTAAATCATTCTCATTTTTTCTTCGTCTTTATATGGATTTTTTGGATCAATATGATCAAAAAATAATATTCCATTTAGATGATCAATTTCATGTTGAAATGCTACAGCTAATTCTTCTCTAGCTCTTATCTCTTTGTTATTACCATCTATGTCTTCATATTCAATTGTAATACGAGCATGACGAGGGACAATGCCTCCGACTTCTCTGTTAACACTTAAACAACCTTCACCATCTTCAACATAAATTAATTCTTCAGAAAAAGTTTTAATCTTAGGATTAATAATAATATATTTATTAAAAGTATGATCATCTTGTTCATGAGCAATTACAAAATATCTTTTTAGAACTCCTAATTGAACAGCAGATAATCCCATACCTGGTCTTAGACATTCTTTTTCAGATATTTCAGGTATTTGACTATTGATAAGATGAGTCAACATATCTTCTATTAATTTTTTATCTTTTTTAGATAAAGGAAAAGTAACCGTTTCACTTTTTTTTCTCAATATTTTTTCTTTTTCATCTAAAATATCACTTGTTTTAATCATTTTATCACCACCAAAACTAGCAATATTTTAACATAAAACATCCAATATATCAAATAAAAGCCCAAAGAATGTTTGACATCAAATAAAAATAGAGTACAATAAGAAAAGAGGTATTAATATGGATAATATTAAAAAACATATTCCTAACATTTTAACTACATTAAGATTAATAATGGCTTTATTAATGCCATTAGTTTTTCTATATACACCTTTAACTTTTACGTTAGGTTATTTTTTAATTGGTGATATTACCGATGTTTTAGACGGTTTTTTAGCAAGAAAATGGAAAGTCCAATCTAAGTATGGTAAAATTATTGATCCATTTGCAGATAAATTATTTAATGGTTTAACATTGTTATTCACTTCAGTTTTTGTTAATCCCTTATTATTTTTATTAACCGGTTTTGAAGCAGCTATAGCAGGAATTAGTATCTTTAGAATTTCTAAAAAGAGAGATATTAATGTTTCTCAAGTAGGAAGAATTAAAACCGTTGTTTTATTCTTTACAATCATTATGTCATTAATTCAACCTTTAATGTTATCTTTAACATTGTTATTAAATTCTTTAATAGCAGCAACTGCTATTTTACAAGGAGTTACAACTTATAAGTATTTAAAAGAATGTTATCAAGAAAACAAATTGGATAAATATAAAAAAGTTGATAATAAAGAAATCGATGAAAAACAAAAAATAATAGAAGAATTAAAAGCTAAGAAAAAAGAGCTTGAAAAAGAAAAAAGAAAGGAAACAATTGATTATTTAGCAGGAACAACTGAAAAACCTAGTCCTTTTAAATATGAAAATTCTGAATCCAACAAAGAAATTGATGATTCAAATGAAAAAAGCAGATCTAAATAATTGATCTGTTTTTTTTATTAGTTTTGTTGTTGACAAAAAAATATGGTTGAGATATAATCAAACTATAAACACTACATATTGTGTTTAGCAAAACATTAACATACTATAATTAGTGGGAGAGTGATGTTTATTGAAATGCCCAGAATGTGGTTATTTAGATTCAAAAGTGTTAGATTCTAGACCTTCTGAAGAGGGTAATACAATTCGGAGAAGAAGAGAATGTGATAAATGTCATCATCGATTTACGACTTATGAGAAGATAGAAGAATATCCAATCATGGTTATTAAAAAGAATAATGTTCGACAACCTTTTTCGAGAGAAAAAGTTATGAACGGACTTTTACGAGCTTGTGAAAAACGACCAATCTCAGTTGAACAAATTGAAGAAGTTGTTAATCAAGTAGAACAAGAATTGAAAAATACTCTCAAAAAAGAAGTTACTAGTTCAGATATTGGTGAATTAGTTATGAAATATTTAAAAGAGTTGGATGAAATAGCTTATGTAAGATTTGCATCAGTATATAGACAGTTTAAAGATATTAGTGTCTTTGTTAAAGAAGTTAACGAATTATTAAAATAAAAGGAGAAGTAATATGATAAAAACAGTAATTAAAAGATCAGGAAGAAAACAAGATTTTGAAAAAGGAAAAATAGTAGAAGCGATAAAAAAAGCTATTCTTAGTGTTCGTCAAGATATTGATGAAAAAAAAGCTGAAGAATTAAGTAAGCTAGCAACAGGAATTGTTGTTTTTAAATTGAATGAAAAAGGTGAAACAATAATACATCTTGAAGACATTCAAAATGTAGTTGAAGAAACGTTGATGAATTTAGGAATGACAGATGTAGCTAGAAGTTATATTCGTTATCGTTTTCAAAGAGAATTGTTAAGAAAAGATAAAGAAACAGGTATTAGCGTTGAAAAGATGATGAGTAATTATATTAAAAAAGATGATTGGTTAGTAAAAGAAAATGCTAATATGGATTATTCTTTACAAGGATTAAATAACTATATTGTTAGTGATATTACTAAGAATTTTTGGTTAAATCATATTTT
>JAAZBI010000037.1 GCA_012513875.1 Mollicutes bacterium | reverse complement strand
GGAACAGCAATTTGAATTAAAGTTAAAAATGATTTTACTAAACTAAAAATTCTTATAATTCCTTCTGCAGCTTGAGTTCCATCTGTACAACTAAATAAAAACATCATATTAAACCACCCTTATTAGAATTTAAATAATCCCAATATTTTTCCCTTCTCTTCAGTTTGGTCAGTTTTTTGACGACCAAAACCTAATTTAGTTAAAAAACTATCTAGAACATTATTATTAACTCGATCATTTAAAGGTGGAACATTATAAAAAATTCTTGCTTTTGCTTCTCCTTCAAAATCTAAAACATCTCTCGAATCTAATAAACTTTTATTTAAAATGATTTTTTTACCATCTAATTCTTTAAAAACATTACTATTTCTTCTCATTAATTTATTCAACTTAATAGTAGAAGGTTCTAATAAATATAATATATCGTCACATAATTCTTCTGTTTTACTTTCATTGATATCAACTAAAACAATATCAGTATCTTTAGCTTTTAATAACACTGCTGGAAATTCCTCTTTTGTCGTTGAAATCATTTCTTTGTCATTGAAATAAATAAAATCTCTCTTACCTATTTCGACAGCAATAACTGCATAATTATTTGATAATTGTTTTTTTAACATATAAATAAACGAAGTAGAACCAGCATTATCTGTTAAATTTTTAATTCCTAAAACTTTTACACTGTTATTTAGATGTCTATCACCAACCGCATCAGTCAACTGATTTAATTGATGAATATGTGCTACATCTTTATATGAATTAGGATGATCTAATAAATATTTTAATCCTTCTAAAGTTTTAGTAAAATTATATATCCCCATAGATATTAACTGAGATAAATAGAATGATGACGAACTGTCATCTGTGTCTTCGAGTAATAAAATTATTTTATTCATATCGAAAGCCATTGACAGTTTTCTCATGTTTTCTATATTTTTATAATTTTTAACAGCTGTTACATCGAGAATCATCTTTTGAAAAAAGAAATTATCAAACATATCGATTAGTTCTGTAACATCAAACTCACCATTAATTGATTTAATGATGTCTATTTGTAATGAGCTAAGCATTTCTTGATATTTGTTTGAAACTATTACATTCATTTCTTTATCAACCTCTCTTAATAGATGTTATCACATTGGCTTTGATTCTCATCAATTCCATATATCACTTTCGTTTCTCCTCTAATTGGAAAATTAATGATGTTTTTTACAATAGGAAATTCAAAACTAATATAAGTTGTAACTGTATAATATGTACCTGTAGAGGTACTATGAGCTGTTATTTCATATTGTTTTTTATTAGAAGATGCAGCTCGATAATAACCAACTTTACTTATGTATTCTTTAATATGCTCTCTAGCGCCACTACAACCTTCATATTGTTCTACTAAATTTATAACTCTGTTTTTAACTCTAAAAACCATTGCATAATTAACTGCAATAGCTAAAAGACTATTATAAAGAACAATAAAAATAATCATTATTTTGATTAAAAACGTTGCACCTATTGATTCTCTCATTTATACACCTTCTTATTTTTTTGTTATTTGCCCATTGAACTCTCTGCATTCCATTGTTCTTGAATACTTTCAATTATTCCTGGTAAAAAGATTGCTAATGCTGCACCAATAATAGCAATGGCAATAACTGTAATAACTGTCATGTTTAATTCTCCAGTCGCTTCTTTCACAAAACATCCTCCTTCCATTATCTAACTTACATTATATCTTATATTTTTTAGATAAACAATATTATAAACTCATCATTGACACTATTGACAATAATAACAATACTAAAACTCCACCACCAGTAACACTAAGCATAATCATTGTTTTGTTTTCCATTACTTTCAAGCGGTCTTTATATTTTTGCTCACGCGCTTTGTTTTGCAAAGCGGATACATTACGAGAAAACATAATTAATTGTTCATGTTTGTTTTCTTGTAAACCTAATCCTAAGCGATATAAAAGTCTCATCATACGAATTGAATCGCTAACAGGATATTGTTTAGCAAATTCCATATATGGTTCTACAGATGAATCACCTGCATTTATTTTTGTAATCATTTCTTTTAATCCTGGTTTAAATATATCTGGAGCAGTATCAATTGCTTTAGATAACGCTACAGGAATTGTATAATGTTGAGCTAATATTTCCATATTTTTTAAAAAGTATGGCAACATTAAATTTATTTCATGTAAATGCTTTTTATAATATGATTTTAATTTTGAATAAGCAGATTTAAATACAAAATAAGCTACAACAATAGATAAAATTACATTTAAAAAAGAAAAATCATATAAAAATATAGCTATCATAACAGTAAGAACAATAAAAGCACTCTTTAGTCTAGCTTGAAATAAAATATCAGGATCGGCTGAATCTCCATACTTAGCTTTTACTAAAAAATCATAATCATCTTCTTTTAAAAAGTTGAAGCTTTTAACGTTGTCTTCAAAAAACTTTTTAGTATTAATTCTTTTGTTATATTCAAAGACAAACAACGCAATAATTGCAACAATAATTATTTCTATCATTATTCAGCACCTACATTCTCGTTATAATATTTTTCACCATTTAATAAAAAGTATGTATTACAAATAATAATTGCATGTAATATTATTTTAACAATCCACATATTTTCTATTAAAGATAAATATGTATCAACACCTAATAAATACTGAATTAACATAACTAATAAATACAACATGATTCCATATTGTAAAAAAGATTTGTGAAAAGAATTTCTTTCCATTCTATCTGAATAAACACCTTCTACTAAAGTGTCGATATCTAATAACATTGAATCTAAAGAATCTTTTGCAGCACTTTTTGAACCTTCTTTAGTTACTTGCAAAAATAATTGATGCATATTATGAACCATATAATAATCATATTTTTTGTTCATATAATCTAACGCTTCATCAATTGAACCGTTTTGATATGCTAAATCAATCATATACTTGACATCAGTAGAAACAGGGTCTTCTAGTACTCCAGAAGAATAAACCCCCTCTAAAGCCTTAACAAATGATTCTGTAACTGCAAATTCCATAATAGTGTTTGTAGTATAAACTTGAATTTGTTCAAATATAAACTCACTATATATTTTTTTATATCTTAGATAAGCTATATAAGGAATAAACATTGTCGCTACTCCACAATAAATTAGACTTATAATAATATCATAAAAATATAACCATGAAATAGCTAAAGCTCCACCAGAAATTAAAAGAACTTGCATACCATATTGTCTTATAGTATATTCTTGTTTTAATTCTTTAGCTTTTTCTTTAACTATTTTATAGGAATATGGAGCATATTTGTTATAAACCATCGCTGCTTGATCAGCAATAAATTTGTAAACATTTTGGCCTTTATTTTTTCGATAAACGACAACATAAATGCCAATAAATATAAGTATAGCTAATTCCATATACTCACCTATCTTTCTTTAAATTATTTCAATTTGTTCTTGCATAGGAATAAATATATCAGGTCTCATAATATATCCGTTTGCAGCTAAATAATCTATCAAATATTCACTAGGATTATTTCTAATTACTTTACCATCAGTGGTTTTTTTATAAATTAGATTAAATTGCGTATTGTTATCTCTATCAACGTAAAATTCACAAACTTCAACGATTTCTCTTCGAAATGAATTTGATTCTTTATCCATATAACCTCTAACATGAACTCCAAGTTGAATATAACGATAAATTGATTTTAAAAATTGATCTAAATCCAAATTTGTTTCTAGCAAGCTATACATACGATGAGGTATAGATTGTGCTTTTTCAGCATGAATTGTTGATAAAATTTTATGCCCTGAAGAAATTGAGTTTCTAACAGCTGAAACTGCTTCAGCACTACGAACTTCTGATAATAAAATCCATTTTGGATTTTGTCTCATACAAGCTACTAAAACATCTGAATAAGAAGCTATGTTATTTGTTTTCATTGCAACAATACTACGATGTGGAAAAATACGATCTAAGTGTAACTCTAACGTATCTTCAATTGTAATTATTTTTTCATTTTCTTTAGTATGAGCTGCTAAATATTTAACAAACTCTGTTTTTCCACTTCCTGTTTCTCCACTAACAATTATATTGCAATGACCTGTAACACATTTGATTAAAAAGTCATGAATATCTTCAGTAATATATTTTTCTGCTAAAATCTTTTCTTTTTTAAGTCTTATCTTAGCAGGAGTTTTTCTCATAACCATCGATATACCATTTTTAGCAATCGAATCATGAATAAAATTTAAACGTAACTCTGCACTCTCTGCATCTAAAAATGGATGAGCCATATTAAACGTTTTACCCATAATATTTGAACATTGAAAAGCGATTTTTTCAATAATTGCATTTGTTACATCTTGTTTTTCAGCTCGATAAACACCTCTAGATAAACTTTTAATCCATAATTGACCATTATTACCATAATCAACATCAGTAATATCATCATCATAAAGATAGTCTTTTAAAGGGCCAAAATCTATATTATTAAATAAATTATCTTCGTACATATATGCACCCCTTTTTATTACTTTTTATTCTTCTGTTTCTTGTACTTCAACAGTTATTTCTTCACCAATTTCAGGTAATTGATCTTCTGGTACAACTGCTGTTTTTAGTTCGATAAATGTTTTTAAATATTGATTTGAAACATTTATTGCTCCAACTTCGGTATAATATGACGAAGTATTTGGAACTGGAATTAATTCAGCATTAATTTCATTATCTTCACCTAAGAAATAACCTTTTCTCAATAGCAAATGCATTTCTTCTGGTACTGCAAAAATAATACTGTTTGAAATTCTTTCTTCATCGGTATTTTCAAAAACATGTTTTCCATTACGATCTTTTACATCTAAAACTTGAATATTTTCCACTAATTTTCCAACCATTACTTTTCCTGTATCATCTACAGCTTTAAAATAAACATCAATATAATTACCAGGGAAAATTGAATTTCCATAAGAAGTATTAACATCTACATTTAAGCTGAAAGGTACAAATCCTACTGGAACATTTACCAAATATGAATCAGGTAAATCATCCGCTGTAACGATAGTTCCATCATAAAATAAACTTCCTTCAGGAATCATCGTATTATAATTTGAATATTTATCAATAATCAAATTAGCATTTCTAATAACTTTACCTTTGATCATTGCTGGCGGAACATCTGCGTAACCGATCATCTTATCTGTGATTTTTGTCCTCGGTTGAATAGTTACCAATGCATATGGCATCCTTTGTGGTTTTATCGCTTGATTCAATCTGAAATTGTAAGCAAAATAAATTACTACTATTCCCAAAACAACCCCTAAAATTGTTACTGTGTTCTTATTACTTAAGAACTTTTTAATGTTAAAAGCTAAATTTTTCATTTTTCCTCCTTAATTTTATTGTTTTCATAAATATTATAATTCCTTTCCAATATAGAATCAATCTTATTTACAACATTGAAATCATCAATTTCATAATTGTAAACTTTAACTTCATTTCCAATGATAACTTCCACACTTACTTTAGGTGGTATTTCTATTATATCATAAACATTTATTCTATAGTCAGTAGTTTTTGTATAAGAGTTAGCAAATCTTCTTGTTAAATTTTCTACAAACTCTTCTTTTATAATTCTTAATTCACCTTTAGTTCGATAATAACCTATATCAATCGAATCGAACATAGCGGCTTCTGTAGATTCTTTTAAAACATAATAGACATCTTCGTTAGTGGTTGTAATTGTTTGAAAGAAGACTAAAATTGCCAAACCAATCAAACCCATAATGAATACTGCTAGAGCAAAATACGATTCTTTCATTTTAGTTCCCCCTCTTATATTTATCTAAATTAGTGTTGATAAATTTGCTTTGTTCATATTCATTTAAATTAAATTCTCCATATTTGTGTGTTAAATTATATAATTTAACAGCAACATTTTGAAAAACTCCAGCACTAAAGGAATAAATTGGTCTTTGATTATATAAACTATATCCTTTTTTCTCTATATCAGCAGCTACCTTTAATCCTTTTTCACTAAGCCAATTATATCCATAATAATTATTAGTTATTTTAGACATTGTTGGAAAAACTTCATTTAAAGATATTTGACGATATT
>JAAZBI010000099.1 GCA_012513875.1 Mollicutes bacterium | reverse complement strand
CGGCATCAGCGATATGTACGTTCATCTGGATCTCATTGCTATTCCCTTCGGCAGCCGTTGTCTGTGCTGCGGTAAGAGGCAATATGATTCTTACATCCCCGGCACTGATTGTCTTTGGGGCAGGCAGCTTAATCCATCCTTCTCCCTCATCAGGTAGCTCATTAAGATAGAACTTACCTATGATAGCTCCTGTAATAGCATTATAGATAAATATCTTAACCTCAATGACCTTACTTATATCAGAAGGATCAAGTTGTACCCCATCTTTATCGAACAGTGTTGCATTATAGAGGGGCGTACTGCCTGCATAGACTATTGCCATCTCCTTGTATATTCAATTACGACTGAAGAATAAGAGGCTCAATGATAGTATAATGGATCTCAATCTTACCTTGAGTTAGCTGATCCCAATTAGCTCCAGGTGTGGCTGAGATATAGAAATGCGATCCAGCATAATCTGGGGCGAGATCTCCTATAATAGCCTGCCTTACTGTATTTGATGAGTAAGATGCGCCGCTTGCTATTATCTCTGCTCCCCCTGAAGCGGTTCCTAGCTTTGTGGCAAACGAGACTGCTCCTGCAGGTGTCTCCCTGGTCCACATCTTAACATCAAGAAGTGTCTCAAGCATACTAACCCTTATGCCCAGGTTAATAGATTGTTCTAATTGATTTTCTGCTGATGCGAAATTGTAATCACAATCAGCAACTCCAGGGGCACCGATAACAATTTTCCTGGTCCTGACGGCTGAGAAAACATCATCGTTAAGAGTAAAGTTTCTGTAATCTGTCCCAAGCCAAGCCGAAAAGCTGTTTTTAATCGAGCGGAAGAGAATCCGGGGATTCCATTTTTTGAGTTTTATGTCAATTCCTAATTGCATGACTTTGTTTTTTAATTGTTATTACTATGTTATAACTAACCCTTCCATTGAACTGGTGAACTGATCATAGGCTAGTTTTGCTGCATCTATCTGATTTACTATTCCCAATACTTTTGAGGCACAGAGCCACGTAAGAGGATCAGATAGTATATCATTAAGGTTCTCTGGTTTGTCTGTTTTAACATACAGGGCTATCGGTGTCGGGGCTCCTTCACTTAGTACTTTTGCACATTCAAAGTATTTTCCGGGAGGATCCCCTGCAGTCAGAGATGTTGTTACAATAGCAACAACAGGTCTGCTATACCCTGCTTTTATGTATTCGTTTTCCTGTATCTTGTATTCGTCATCCTGTGTTGAGATAGCCCTTCTGATAGATTTTTTCCAAAGAGGAAATTTTATCTCATATAGTCTTACATAATCGGAGGGCACAGGGATATAAGCCTTGTCGGATTTATATATAACCCCCTCAAAGGGTATTATGGAAGGGGTGAGCAGGGGTAAAGGAGTTTTCTCAAGGATCTCTCTTGCACATTCGTCAAGGATCGGCCCTATGGTCTCTTCAAAGGGAAGAGCCACCCCGTCAGGGGTGTACTCATCCATTTTGATCTTTACCTTATTTATTAACCCTGTCCGTTCCACATTTTAAAGATTGGGGAAAGCAATATTGTTCTTCTCTGCAGCGTTTTTCACGGCTGCAAGATTGGGGAGTCTTGATAAGGTCAACCTCTCAATGTTGTTTGCAAGGTATTCCCTTGCAGCTTTTACAGTAGTCACTTCCGGGACTAACTTTAGTCCTTCAGTTGCCTCAGTAAGATCTTCCCTCTCATCCTGGTCTTGTGCTTCTCCCTGAAGTTCGGACTGTTCTTTTGTTGGTCTGGGGGGAGGAGCAGGGGGTTTTGGTCCCGGCCTGGGTAATTCAACTACATCGGGGGCTCCCTCTGTGGCTATACATTTGAATGATGCTCCGGCCCTTCTTGCTGCCCTGTCTAATGCAACAATTTCATCAGGGTCTTTTGTTGTGTATCTGCCCATGATCCTCGGTTTTAGGCTTCCGCCTCTGAACTGGACCAACTTTTTGTTTCCACCTACCATGATATAAGTATCAAGCTCGATAAAGTGGATTGATTGATAAGTTTTTGTTACGGCCATAATATAATTTATTAATTTGGTTTATATAATAAAGGATAGGGGAGTATGGTTGCTCCCCTTCCTTTACAGAGTGCTAAGTAGCGGGTGTTATAATTGCGTGAGTGTCGGGATACCGGAGAATAAGGCCGGTTGTTTCTTCAATAACGACTGCATCAACATTCCTCTGTCCTGATTCTTTCAGGGAAAGTTTACGTGTTGCCATCGGTTTGAAGGTGTGTTTCTCTATATAGTTGAGATCAAGGACAATTCCCTTTTCGCTCCATCCGGCAAGTGATAACATCGGATGACGTTTGAAAAGGAGAACGCCGTGGTTAGTTTCGATCTTGTTGAAACGGATACCATAAACAACTTCTGTGCTTTTAGCCTCGATCTGTTTCAGGACAGTATCAACTTTCATCAGATTAGCCATAAGACCATCTCCTCCGAAGAGTATCCTGGTATCTGATCCGCTATTGCCCTGGAAGATTGATTGGTTCCAATCGACAAAAGTAGCGTTGTCTATTGTCCTGTCTGCTCCACCAGTTCCATATTCAAGGGATTTGGTTATATACCTTACAGCACCACCAGTTGTATATCTCTCTTTGGCATTGGTGTTATCGGAGAATTTGGATTTAACCCCAAAGAGGAAGCTAAATTCCATAGTGGCTCTCATGTCATATATGTTCTGTGCTTCATAGTCACTAAACCCCCAATCAACTTCTTTCTCATGTATCTTCTGGAATGTTGATTCTTCGACCTGTGCCATAAATATCTGCAGGAAGTTCTCTGCTTTTACAGGGATGATAGCATAAGGTGATGTCTGAGCATCGAGTTCGTGTTTACAAGCCCCACATCTGACTATCCTGGTATCTTTTGGAATACCTGCAACGGGCAGTATCATCTCACCGTCTGTAGCGCCTGATCCGGCTTCACCATTAAGAGGCTGTATCTTTATGGTCTGGTTAGACACATTCTTACTGATAATAAAGCATACCAGGTCAAGACCGTCAGATCCTGTTACTCCATAAAACATTGCAGTATCATCTTCGCTCCACATCGAAATATTATTTACTTTCAGGTCAGCAACAAGCTGTCCGTCATCTGATGTTGCATAAGCAGTGTTTACAGTATCGAAGAAAGGACGACTGTCAACAGCATAATATTCAGATACGAATGATTTACAATCCACCTGGTTAGGTATCTGCCTCATGATAGTATCAAGAGGTGTAGCCGCAGGCTTCATTTGAGTTACTTTCTTGCTGATATAATTCTTATCCAGCTCAGGGGAGCCTTCTTTAACTCCCTCTACTGTAACCGGGTCTGATTGAATAACAGCGCCCGTAAGGGCATATATGACGGTCCCGCCAAATGCCAGAACGGTTGAGAATAATGTAAGAACGGCCAGTACTGCAAGCAATCCAAACATATTCACAGTGATTTTGAATAAATTGATCTTTTTCATTTTTTTTTTTTGATTATTAATATTCCTCTAACAAGGGCCCTCTGGGCAGTCCCCCGAGGCTTCGCACCCATTTTTTTATAAGGCTCTTTTTTTATTGGTTCTTTCCAAAAGGCTGTCTATATATGACGGGGCAGGGTTATTGGCTGCAGGAACTTCTGATGTCCCTCCAATTTTTGGAAGCCCATCTCCTTTAACTTTACTTGCCTTTTCCTTTTGTGCAACTATCTTTTTATTTGTCCCGGCTACCTCACCTTGTGTCCTAGCCGTAGCGATATCGTTATCGTAATCCCATGCTCTTTTCATGGTCATTAGCATCTCCTTGCTTATCTTCCCGCTATTTATATCAGCGAGCATAGCATCAAACCGTCCCAGGAATTTAGCTGCAGCCTCATCATCCATGTTGTTTTCTTTGGCAAATTCATCTATGGCTTTGGCAGTAAATTCAAGGTTCTTGTCGTACTCTTCTTTTTTTGCATTGCGCTTTTTCAGTAGTTCTTCCCTCTCTGCTTTGCGCTTATTCCATCCTTCATAATCCGGATCTCCTTCAATAGCTGTTAAATCTTCCGGGGATATATGACGGGCCAGGGCTTCACGGAAAGTAGCTCCATTGATCATGTCCCTGACAACATCTCCGACCTGGGGTTCCGATTCAAAGAGGCTAATGAGTTTCTGGTTGGCCATGGTCCCCCTCTCTTTGTAGCCTTCCAGCTCCTGTAAGTATTCATCCATCCCCTTCTCGTAATCTTCATCGCTTTTAAATTCACGATCAGGGAAAGCTTTTGTAAGCCTGTCTGCATACTTATGGGCTGTTGGAGGCTCTTCGCCTTCGGCAGGTAGTGTTTCTCCGGATCCAGTTTCTTCCGTTCCTTCTTCTTCTTCTTCAGGTGTTTCTGTCTCTTCCTGCTCTTCTTTTTCAGGTTCAGCAGGGGGGTCAGGAACTGCAGCTTCATCAGGAGTAACTTTCTGTTCCTCTAAGGGTTCTCCTTCTCCAGGAACAATTGTTTCTTTTTTTTCTTCATCCATAACATTTCCAATTTAATACTGACGAATGTTCGTATCTATAATAGCTGCAAAATATGTAATATGTTAGTAAACTGTATGTTTATTAACTCCTGAAAGTTGTTTATTAAACGTATATTTACGTTCAAAAATACGTATCTATGACTCATAAGCGAATCACCCGGGCTGATGAGAGACATGAGGATATTATGATAGAATACGATAAAGTGATTACCGAGTTAGGGGAGGAGATTGCCCCCTATTTTCTAAAGAGACGGATATATGAGATTATTGCTGATAGACTAAAATGGTCAACCGAACATGTCCAATCTGTCATACGGAAAGAATTAAGAAAGACTAAGAACAATAGGTAAGTGACCGACAAAGAGATCAACACGATCATCAAGGAGAACGGGAAGCGGAAAGCGGAATTGGAATCTCCTTATAACCCTATTACGGGGAATGGATCTCCTCTCGAAAGGGTTCATATAACCTATTTTGGAAGTGGCCAGTTCTGGTCCTACTCGATTCCTGTCCCAATGTATAAGGATAATCAAACTCTGTTTGATGAACTAGTAAAACAGGGATCTGTCGAAGATCTTCTAAGGAGCCGGGGCATGAGACCGGCACCTCTGAATATATCAAAGTTTATCAATGAACTAACCACCCTCCGGTTTAAATATGACTTTGAGTTCTGGGCATACCTCACAGCAAGGATACAGGATAAATCCACAAAAAGGGTAATCCCTTTTAAGCTGAATAAGCCACAACGGAAAACCCTTGCGAAACTTGAGAAGATGCGTTGTGAGGGGGCACCCATTAGGGCTATAATCTTAAAAGCAAGGCAGTGGGGAGGATCTACACTCGTCCAGATTTATATGGGATGGATACAGGTTATCCATAAAAAAAACTGGCACTCAGTTATTATTGCTGACGTAGAAGATCAGGCCCGTAATATCCGGAGTATGTATTCTCGATTCGCAAAAGAATATCCGGCCATATTTGATAAAGTTGAATTTGTGCCTTTTGAGGGATCAGCCAAGAACCGGATGATTGTTGGACGTAATTGTATAGTTGGAGTAGGGTCAGCTCAGAAACCGGAGAATCTTCGTTCGTTTGACTTTGCTATGTGCCATCTGTCCGAAGTAGGTTCTTTCAAAACAACTCTTCAACGATCTCCTGAGGATCTTGTTCAAAGCACCAGGGCGGCTATCCCTGATGTTCCTTATTCCCTCGAAGTACTTGAATCAACTGCCAAAGGTGTTGGTAACTTCTTCCACAGAGAATGGCTGACTGCCATAGAAGGGAAGAGCTCATATACACCTATATTCATTCCATGGTTTGAGATACCCAGGTACCAAAAAAAGATTAGAAGCTACACACAATTCATAAAAGACCATTTTGAGGATGAATATGTCTTATTCTTATGGGGATCGGGAGCCACCCTGGAAGGGATTAATTGGTATTTGAGTTTTAAAATAGGGAAGAATTATGATGATTGGAGAATGAACTCCGAATTCCCCAGCACCGCACAGGAGGCATTTAGCAGTTCTGACATGAGGGTATTTAGCCTGAAATACGTTCTTAGAGCAAGAATGAATTGTACTGCTCCGGAATTTATCGGGGAGATATCTGCTAAATCACAAAAAGGGAAAGAAGCCTTTGAGAGAATTGAGTTTATGCCTAATTCAAAGGGGGCCCTATATGTATGGAGTAAACCAGACAAGACAACAAATGTATCAGACCGATATGTTATATCTGTAGATATAGGAGGGAGGACCCATAAAGCAGACTATTCAATAATAAAGGTTATTGATAGGTACTGGATGATGTACGGAGGAGAGCCTGAGGTGGTTGCTACATGGAGGGGCCACCTGGACCAGGATTTAGTTGCCTGGAAAGCTGCCCAAATAGCACATTGGTATAATAAAGGGCTGCTTATTATTGAATCAAACTCTTTAGATAAAGATGCTGAAACAGAAGGGACTCATTTCCTTACTATCCTTGATGAAATAGTACTTTATTATCCAAACATATATGCAAGGACAGATCCAGAAAAAGTACGACAAGGGCTGCCTATTAAGTATGGATTCCAGACAACCGTATCAACAAAACCGATGGTTATTGATATCCTCAATGCCGCTATTAGGGATGATGCATATATTGAAAAAGATTCCCGGGCATGTGATGAGATGGATACATACGAGATTAAACCAGACGGATCAATGGGGGCTGTCAGTGGGTGCCATGATGATATAGTTATGGCTACAGCAATAGGTCTTTGGGCTTGCTTCAAATACCTACCTCTTCCTAAATACATTGGCTATTCACAAAGTTCATTAAGTAAAAAAATAATATCGGAGGCAAGTATATGATAGAATTTATAAATATCGATTGCATGGAATACATGCGTAATAGGCCGGATAAGTACTTCGATTTGGCTATTGTAATACCAAAGTATTTTATTATCTTTGTGAAAAAGATTTAATATGAGAACAAGTAATGAATTACAGGTAGGTAAGGCTGGAGAGTATTTAGTCTGTGCTGATTTAATATTAAAGGGTTTTGTTGCCTTTCCGTCAGAACAAGGGCTTCCGTATGATGTTCTTTTAGATACAGGGAATAAACTTTTGAGGGTACAGGTGAAAACAACTAAGAAGCCCCGAAAGATACCACAAAGGAATAAGGATAGTCTGGCTTATATATTTAGTATTAAGTTACATGGGAAGAGCAATAAAAAAATAAATAATGATTGTGATATATTTGCCCTTGTTTGTTTAGATACAATGAAAATCGGTTATATATTAGGTAATGAAATGCCTTCTACAATTAATATTAGAGCTGACTCACTAAGGGGTAATTATTATGATGAGAAGGGGATAAGCGATTATAAGAAGTGCATCGAGTTATACAAAACAATTAAAAATCAATCTGAAATTGCAAGGCAATTAAATTTAGCCGTTGCAACCGTTAATAGGTATTTAAAACCTGATTGGATTCCTTTTAAAACAAGTGCAAGATATTTTAATGATTTCATAAGAGACAGGCAATGGTTCCAAAAATTATAGGTGCAAAGCAGGAATATCATTCGGGCAATATTCATTTATATCAGATGGATTGTATGGATTTAATGTCTCAACTTCCCGATAAATGGGCAGACCTTTCTTGTGTTGACCCACCGTATGGAATAGATGTTGCACGTATGGCATATACACAGGAGGAGAATATACCATGTAGGCAAAAAAACGGTAGTATATTGAGGGTAAAAAAACTTAAATACAAATACGGTAGTTGGGATAAGACGCCACCGACACAAGAATATTTTGATGAATTATTTCGTATTAGTAATCACCAAATTATTTGGGGGATAAACTATTTTAACTTAAAGAATATTGGGTCGGGTAGAATTAAATGGGACAAACTTGTTCCAAAAGGCATGAGTTTTAATAGATATGAATACGCTTACTGCAGTTTCATAGATTATGAGGTGGAATTTCAATATTTATGGACGGGAATGTGTCAGGCTAAATCACTAAAAGAACCTACCGTCCAACAGGGGAATAAAAAGCTTAATGAGAAAAGAATACACCCAACTCATAAGCCTATTAATCTTTATAAATGGCTCTTAAAAAACTATGCCAAGCCCAACTTTAGAATCATTGATACCCATTTAGGCAGTGGCTCATCAGCTATAGCAGCTTATGATTTTGGCATACAAGAGTTTGTCTGTTGCGAGATTGATAAGGATTATTATGATGCAGCGATGAAGAGATTCAAGAACCATAAATTACAGATAAGGTTATTTTGTTAATATGGCAGAACTCAAACAAGATATTATTAATTACCTGATAGAGCAGTACAAGATTACCCGATGGCCCTTTGTCCAGAGGATACAGTTAGCGAAGGATCTGAATAAAGGGATAAACGAAGTTAATACAGCTCTAAATGAATTGTTCAAAGAGAAAAAGATAATTCATAAAAAAGGGGTAAATGATGCTCTTGTGGCATATACAGGAGACAAAAAGATATTGAATGAGATTAAACACTTAATATAATAGTTATGGCAAATATTTTCACAGACCTCCTTAAGAGGATAAAAATTGACTACCATGATTACCGAAAAGAGCTTATCGGTAACTGGAACCTGAGACGTGAAGCCAAGCAGATTGATAAAGCTATCAAAAGGGCAAAATTTCGCAATCTAAGGGACAACAGGACTTATTATATACTCAAAGACAACAGAGGAGGGATAAGTGCTCTAACAAGAATGGAAATCAATTACTGGAGCGCAAGGGGGATGTTTCACAACATGAATTACATGCAACTACTCAGGGCCTCTATTGCTATTGTTACCAGTAATCAGACCATTCAGGAACAGTATAATCAGGAACAATTAAGAAAAGAGAATAATCATGAACAAAGTAACAAAAGAAAGAGTGGCAGAAAAAGTCACAAAAGCGATTTCTGATGAAAGGCTCCTGTTAAGGGAAGCTGGTGCATACCTGGGTGTCAAATCAACTAATTTGAGCATGATCAAAAAGGAAATTTATTATGATTATGTATCAAAAGCTACTTGGGATATACTACATGAATGGGTCGATAGTGGATTGACAATAAGGGGATGGGGACTCAAGAAGAGGAGGATAGAACCTGACTGTATGGTCCCGGATATTGAACCTGAAAAAGAAGATGTCTCATCAAAGGACAATATCTATGCCGATCTGGCCAAGGTTACTTATTGCCCTCCTGACGAACCGAACAAACCTGAGCGGCCTAAACAGACAATAACCAAGAAGGTAAAGGTGAACATACAAAAAGACTCTGACAAAGAGCCTCAATTCGTAGATATAATTCTCAACATTAATGTTAATCTCTTAATAGAATAAAGTTATGGGTATATTAAACAACTTCGTATTGCTAATCGGGAATGTAGGGAAAGATCCCGAGATAAAGTATAATGATAACGGAACTATCGTTGCTAATTTCGTCATGGCAACTAATGATGGTTATAAAGACCGTTCCGGAAACTGGATTGACAAAACTACATGGCATAACATTACATGCTGGGGAAACCTTGCCCGTAAGGTTGAAAAGTTTATCCAAAAAGGGACTAATGTAACAATACAGGGCCATCTCTTTGTTGACTCATGGACTGATCCGAATACCGATCAGAAGAAATATAGAAGCTATGTGCAGATGCATGAGTTTATTACTAATCGGGGAGCACGTCCCCCGGTTGAAAATGACCCTTCTTATGATGAATTAACAGATATATGATCATGAGTATAGCTATGGGTGGTATAATTGGCGCAATAAGCGGGGCAGTAACTTGCATGATGGGCTCTTCCAATAACAAAAAAGGGATTGGAGCACAAAAAGAATCCCCAGACTTTACTGCTGGCAAGAAATTAGGATATGAAGAAGGATATCGAGAAGGAATGAATATGAGACTTCAGAATTCTTCGGAATTGACACAGGAAGAATATGAGGACTTAATTCGCTACCTGGCAGAAAGAGAATTGATTATTTCTTATTCACAGTCTTTTACGGATAGATTTACGAGCGGTTTGATAGTACGGAAGGAGACTAATAATAAGATATTGGGCCCCATACAAGAGCCAGGTCCAATACTTAAACCTCTAAGGGCTACTATCAAACTCAAAGGCCAACAACGTATAAAAGGGGAAGACGAATGGATCTGCACCATAAGAGGTGAAAGGAAGATTGTAAACTTTGATACAGTCTCTTTTCACGGTATGTCCTGTCTGGATATTATAAAAGCAATTAATCCTGAAGAAATAAAAGAGCTCAAAATAGAATAGAAATGCATTTCGGGGTTATCAGGAATAAAAAGCAAGCTCTCGATCTTACTGAGATGATAAATAAAATGCGGTTGCCGTTCAAATTTGCACTGCAGGACATTTATCCTTACAGATCTCTTGATGCCAATTCGTATTACTGGGGTGTCATAATGAAAATAATATCCGATGAGACAGGACAACCTATTGAGGAATGCCACGAAGGATATAAAATAAAATACAACTTCCGATGGGACTTTGTTTATGATCCTTTATCAGGGACCTATGAATTTACAGCAGGAGTGGATTCGACAGCTACTCTTGACAATAAGGAGTTTTGGGATTATATATTTCGGGTCCGGTGTGATGCGGAAATCGAATTACGTATAATAATTCCTTACCCCAATGAATGTTTTGTTAATGATCTTGATTTTGCCCGTGACAGGGATGAATCAAGGAATAAATATCGCAATGGGAATAAAAGAACCCGGACCAATATTTAAAATAATAATGAAAAAAATTGTTGCAATATCACTATACCCTATCAGTATATATATCAAAGCAGGGCATGGATCCCCAACTACTATCAATCATGAATGCATCCATTGGGAGCAACAAAAAGAAATGCTTGCCTTGTTTTTCTATATATGGTATTTACTGGAATGGGTGGTCAAATTATTTATTTATGGGAGAAAGTCTTATTACAATATCTCATTTGAAAGAGAAGCCTATTCCCATGAGAAGGATAAAGAATACTTACTGACAAGGAGGCGATTTGCATGGCTTAAATATGTGTTCCATGGATAAAAAGATATTCACTGGGCATATAGTCTCCGGGAAGCCGGTGACGACAGAAGATGGTATCCGGGCCGGAATAATAAAAGACCCATTGTTAGACAAGAAAAAAGTATTAACAACGCCTCTTCTTGATAAAGAGGAGGATAATAATAACAGTGATGATGAAAAGAACGATTAAAATGATATTAAACCAGGGTGTTGATATCATATTCGGCTTATTAGCTCTGGGTTTACTGATCCTTCACTATGTTCGTTTAGATAAACTAAATGAATCGTTTAACTACCTGTCCATTGAGCAAATACAGGAAGAGATCAATGGATGGCAGGAAATAAATTTCCTCTGGCTTGTTGTAGGATATGCTATATTTAATATTATCTGTAAGGCACAGACAAACCTTAGGAATGAAAATATATTAAAAGGAAGGAGAGAAAAATGAAAGCAACCGAAAAACACTTGGAGGATTTGAGAGAACATTTCAAAACAGTACTTAATAAAGCACTAGCTGTTGATAACCGGAAAAAGGGGTAAAGGAGCCAAAGAAAATTATGCAACAACAACAGATTGCCCGGGAACTATCGAAAATTAAGGCATGGTACATTGAGAACTGGCCCCTCTGCATATTTTGTGGGCACAGAATTAAAGAGGGTGAGGGAGACCTTGCTCATTTGATTCGCAGAAGTTATTCAAGAGAGCTCCAAACGGTAAAGTTGAATACGGGATTAGCCCATAGAGAATGCCATAATATATTTGACAACGAACCAGACCAGGCTGTCTATCTGCCCCGAATTATCGAGGTGCTCTACATTATTTTTTTGCTCAGTTCTGATTACTTTAACCTCATTGCCGACCATTACGAACAACTGTCCGAGGCTATTCAGCTATTCCCTTCTGTCCCGTATCAGAAGATCGAACATCACGGAGAATTATTAACACTTCAATATCTATTACCATGAAAATCATTGAGAAAATCTTAGCAAAATATGGGTGCGTCAAAATCGAAAAGTATAATGAGATACGACCCTCTCTTGAATTAATACAGAAACATGAGGTAAGAATTATAAGAGGATCATTTGTAGAGCATGCTTCCGACTATCTTGGAATGAGAGAGCCGGAGTTTGCGATGAAAATGAAAATGGAAAATAAGATCCATGAAGTATTAAAAAAAGCTGCCCCTTTTGTTGAACACCGTATTCAACGTGATTATTCTTTAAGGACTCATTTCCATGATGCTATCATACATGAGTTCCGGTTACGGGTATTAGCACCGAAAAAATAACTACCTTTGACTATATACCAAACCTGAGATATAAAACCGGTAACTTTTCACCACCTGAGATATAAAACCGGTAACTTTTCACCACCTGAGATATAAAACCGGTAACTTTTCACCACCTGAGATATAAAACCGGTAACTTTTCACCACCTGTAAAAATCCCCAGCAACTCGTGCCGGGGATATAACCTAAACCTATCAGAAAAACATATTATGCTGCAGACTTCATTCCTATAGCCTGTTTTGCCATTTCCATTGCTTGCGGGTTTGTGCCCTGATTAATCTGAGCCAGCAAATCTTCCGGAATACCTGGCATTCCTCCTTCTTGCATCATAGCCTCTTTCCTTTGTCTTATTGCCGAGAGTAGTTTGTCAGCAAATGGCAATGAAGTGTGTTCTAAGAACATCTCAATATCAATCATTTGTCCTTCAAGAAGCTTCATTAATGTTTCATCAATCAATTGTCTATATACAGGAGTATCCATCCCCTGTGAAACAACTACATCAAAGTCAAGATCCCGAACAATATCAGGGTCGTATATTTTAGAATCCTCGTTTATACTTCTACCGTTAACAGATAAGTACCTTTTGTCGTTATAATACTGGACAATTACTTTGAGAGCTTTTAAATCCCTTTTCTGTTTATAATAACGGAACGTACTCATATAGTCAAGAGTATTAAGCGATGCATATTGAGCTTCTTGCGCATATAAAGAAGAGGGGGTTCCTGAGCTTGGTGATTTCCCCTGTATAGCATCATGGATCCCGGAAATATTTTGTAATAGATTCATCTGAAGAGCTATCATCTCATTTAGCCCTATCCCCGTGGAATTTGCGCTAATTTGTTCTGGCATCTTCCCATGTGGCTTAGGTGTATATGTTATTATTCCGTTAAAACGGGTCCATTCTTTTGCAAAATCATCAGGGGTCATCCCATCAGGGATAACATCCTCAGGGATTAAGAGTACTCCTTTTGCTGATGCACTCATAATAAAGTCCATTTGGATAATAAGCCTGTTAATATATCTTTGTTGGTCAATTATGTCCTCAACGAATCCCCATACTTCACCATCAAGAAGAGGGTAAAGGGTTATTGCATAAGGATGCTCTTCATGCTTATAAGGTGTTTCCCCTTCATAGAGACAATGGCCGAAGGGAGTAAGAAATTTAACATACCAGAACTGTTCAAACTTCTCCTCTGCCTCAATAAGCGGTATCTCTTCCTGTGGTATGCCTTGTTCTTCCCCTATGGCTATTCTTTCCTTGTTTTGGGCTGCGATCTCTTTAAGAGTATAATCGACAATATTATATGTCCCATCCATTGGATCATGAGCATACACCCTCCATTCCCCCTTTAGTGTCCATATTTCAAACAGTCTTGCCTTGTTAGAATCTCTTGGATTATAAAAATCCATGTTATCAAGTCTGGTGGGATCAAGGCCATGGTCTGAGAGATATGTTCTATCTACCAGCCCTGCATATAACTGCCTTATCTTTTCTTCGTCTCCTTTGTGTTTGGCGAATGAGCTTACAATGTTATCAACTGTAGTGTCAATAATCTCCCCTATCAACCGGAGGTCATTAAGCCTTATATCTGACAGATCCGAATTAAAGAATATCCTGTTAGGATTTGTATTTTCAACATAAAGGTCCTCCAGATTCCGCTCTTTAAAGTATTTATATCCTATCTTTTGAATAATAGCGCCTGAAAGGTTGAATTCCTCAAATACCCTTGCATCCAGTTCAGGTAAAATATTAACATACGATGCAGCTTGTAAGGCATTAGTAAGCATCTCAGTAGCTTGAGCATCTTCCCGGGCCCGGGCAATGACAATACTTTTCGATGGATTACTCCTGTATTGCCCAATAAGGTTTTTTACGAGCTGACGAATCTGGTTCTGCTTTAATGGAACCTTCCCTTGTTCTTTAAGGTATGTCTCCTCTGTTATATATTCTCCTTCGTTGTCTGGGTCTTCTATTTGGTCACTCCATTGATCCCCTCGGTAATATTTTCTGTTACGAAGCCTCCGGTTACGGAAATCCCTTAGACTATCCCAATACCTGCGGCAATCTTCAAGAAGCTGCATATTAGCATTTACCTCATCAGATATCTCAGAAACATCTATTAAGGGGACAACCTTCTGTTTCCTCATGCCGAGGGTACTGTTAGTAAATCCTTTTAGCTCCTCTTTAGCTGTGATGATTTTCATATTCTTTTACCTCCCATATTCTTCTTTAAGATCATTTATGTCATTGACACATTGGCGCATTAACTCTATCCCTACATAATTCCCTTCCACATCATCAAAGTCAACGGCTTTCTTTGCATCATTTAGTGCTGATTCGTAGTGTTTGAATATTGCAACATATTTTGCCATATACTCGTCTCCGGCTATCTCAAGAGCTTTCTCATACTGCCCTTCCTTGAAATAATTCGAGCTTAAAGCATTAATCACCTTGTAATCATCCCTTAGGTTGTAATATTTTGAAATAATATCCCATTTGGACTCAGGGACCTTCCTTATAAACCTATTTACGAATGGCATATTCCTATAATCAATCTCTTGTTCCACGTCAAGAGCCTGGGATATGGTGGTTATCATATCAGAGAAAACCCCTCCTGTGCCTCCGGTATATCCCTTGAATAAATGTTCTATCGTGGACGGGTTTATATCAAGTATGCCCGGCACCTTCTTTGATATCCCCTTATTGCTATCATAGTAGTATTTATACTTACTATCTCCCCCTCCCCATCTAAAGAGCATATCGGTTATGAATTTAGCTGCCGGACTGACATTCTTTTTCCCTAGACCGGCATTAGCAAGGATGGCCTCCTGATCTCTTGTGAAAGGTTCATTCTTGATTGCATAGCCCATATAGTTGGTGTTTTCAAGTACTTCTACAACTGGTTTAATAACCGTTGGCATGATAGGGGCAAAGCTGAATTCACCTGAAGCCCAGAATCCCCCTATATCAACAGGGAGAAGGGAAGCTCCAAAATTCCCCAGGGCTTGCATTATACCATCTTTGACGGTTGCTTTTTTAACAGCAATATCAAAACCTATCGCCCCCATACTCTTGAATCCTCTCCAGAACTGTGGAAGCGGTATGCTTAGGTATTTGTCCCCTTTTGTCCCGCCCCTGAGTAATGAGATAATATTCGGAATCACAAGGTAGTTTTGCCTCATATATGGATTGATGTTGTAATAAGATGTGTCATCGTCATCATCAAAGAGGGCATTCATCATGGCTTCAAGGAATCCTACGGCAATAAATGAACCAGCAACGGCAGCGAACTTACCGGTATGATCTTTAGCCAGTGCGAAGTTTTTCTGCATACTCTGTATTGCTACATTAAAGAATGCGAAATATGCATCCCAGGCCTTACTCCCTTTTCCTTTCCGGTTGAAGTTAACAGAAGCTTCTTTCGCATCATAGGCAGCATCTTTTTTTGTGTTACCACTTGCTATAGAAGCCAAGTAAACGGAGAACCGTGTTGCATCCTCAAAGATCATATTCCATGCTTCAACGCCTCCCAGGAACTTAACGGCTGTATTGGCCATATCTCCTCTTAGGGAACCAGCCCTGACCATACGTTTAATTTCCTTCTTTATGTCTTTTTCTATCTCTTCCGGTGTTTTCAGGTGTGTATATCCGGTTGCTCCTCCATACTGATAGAATTCTTCCAGCTCTTTGTCAATCCTATTATTTAGATCTGCCTTGCCTGTAAGATGCCTTATGATTGCCGGGAATGCATGTTTGTAATTGCGAATCACTTTAAGGCCGGATCCCTGTTTTATTGCTTGTGTTATTGATGCTTCCTGGAAATCTCGCATGAAGTTAGTAAAGGGGAACACCACGTTCCATGAAGTATAAGCTGCTTTAAGAATATTATTTATATCTCCGAGCAGGGTCATAGCCTTATTGATATCCCTTGCATCATGTACGTTCCCAAATATGGATCGGTATAAGTAATTTTGCTTGTTAAGACTTTGTGCAACGGGCAAGTTTTGTCCTTTAAAGATCATCACCATATCTCCTCCGGGCTTACGGACAATAACCTCATGCTCCCGGGCCTGCGAAGGGGCTCTTAATTTTTCATGTTCACGGAATATTTTCGTTCTTGCTTCTCCACTGGCGAATTGTTCTGCTGTGGGCCTGGTTAGTGTTGGTTCCCATTCATACGATCCATCAGGGAGATTTACTTTCAGGTAATACAGTTTTTTCAGTGTGGCCAACTCATGGATCTCATTATTGCCAAGATTTTTGATGATAAGATTCAGCATAGAATTATTGACCTCATTTGTCACCTGTTCGGATATTGCCTGAAATTGGACCGAGAGGATATATGCAAGAGGATTGTCTGCAAGTGTTTTCCTTCCTTCTGCATGACGAAGCGAACGGGAGAACCCTTGCCCTTTAGTATATATTAATTCTTTTGCTGCTCCTTGTCTCCATCCACGAAGGGGAACAAAGTATTTAAAGTTATTCAGATACTCTTCTCTTTGCTCCTCTGATATCTGATCACCTTTTACCCATGTATCCAGTATAGAAGTATTGGCAGTTCTGAGGTTCTCCCATAATTCATCAATGAGACCTTTATTATTGAGTTGTGTTTCAAATTCATTTACAATATCCTGGGCAAGTTCGTCAGGATTGGTATATTCTCCTTCTTTGTCGAATGGCATAACCCCCGAATAATCTTTATCCTTTAGTACTTCTTCAATCTCTTTTATCTCAGAAGGTGTTGCTTCGGGGTTACTTGCTATATACTCGTCTCTCTCTTTTGTGCGGAATACCCTGTTACGTTCAATAGCATGTTTAGCGATAATATATGGCAAGATATTTTCTCCCGGGATCCCGGTTTTTTTCATCTTTGCAACCGTATTCAGTACAGGCTTCATCTTCTGGTCAAAGAAATCATTGTATAACTTCTCCTGACGGCCAAAAGACAGACTGGTATCCCTATAAGGTTTTGACTGATCATCCTGCTTGCCCCCACGTTTTAATACCTCTTCTTCAAATTTACGGACCGGCAGGTTAAGATCCTGAATATATTCCCTTATCCCCTGTTTGGTCTCTTTGATACTCCTTTTGACCTCTTTTTCTTTATATGCCTCGGCTGCTTTATCAACAATATTTTTACTATATGCTTTGGCAACCCTGAACCTTGCTTTTTCATAGGTATCAATAGCTTCAAGATATTCCTCAGCATTTGTATAATTATTTGCTTGTGGCTTATGAAGATTTTCACGGCTCCTGCGAAGCATATCATGAATATCGTTCTCGGAGTAATTGATCTTAAATAGTTTCCTAAGCAGTTGACGTATTTTGGCAAGAATCCTCTGGAATAGGGTGGGGCTGACGTTCTGTTCAGCCATCATAGCAAGGTATTCATCTGCTATTGTATGAGGATCTGTAGTATTATACTGCTCCATCAGGAAACTCCGGTCAATCTGTGGCATATCCCAATAGACAGAATCCAGTAACCGGTTATATTCGTCTTGCCCTAATAATGAAGGCAATCCTTTATGTGCGACTACTTCATGAAGGACTGTTTTAATTACTTCTTCTATCCCTTTAATGATACCGACTGCCTTAACATCATCCAGGAGAACATATACTGATTCTGTCTGAGGGTCATATACTCCTGTAATCCGTTTGTTAGTGGCAATACCTTGCCTGATAGCCTGCCTTTGGATCCTCTCGGGTAATTGTCCCCTGTTTTGAATTATAGTAATCTTCGTATGTAGGCTTTCTTCAAGGTCTTTTACTTTATCCCGGATTTCCTTTTCCAGATTTTGGCTTGTATTGATGCCAACGACATCAAAAAGCAAGGACTGTCCCTGGTATTGATTCCTTCTGAATAACGGGATCCCCTGCCGGTAGGAATCGAACATTGCATCGGTTATAGGAAGAGAGTGAACTGTATATGATGACTCCTTCCATTGATCAATTTTCTCCGGATCAACATTGTTTATGACCATGTGGCCATCAATATCATTTATTTCATAAAATCCGTTGTTTTTAAGCCTTATATTGAATCGTTTATTTACAACCTTTGTTTCTTCAACATGGCTCCCAAACTTCTTACCCAACTTATTGGCAATAGACGGAAGGATATTGTCATAGAAACCTGTCATGCCGGAGCCCCCGACTTTAAGATCAAGGTTAGACAGTATTTTATATTCCCTATTGCCTCCTTCGTATTCTCCCCCGGAACTGTCAATTTTTTCGGCAATTTCTTTACCTACAAAATCTTCAAGTTCATTTACATTATTTATCTCTCTTACAATCGGGGATCCTCCATTTTTTGGCCACACCCTCATTTTGAAGGGGTACTCGGTCTTCCTTGTTTTTTCGTTGATATTATAAGTAATCTTATCCACCTGTTTACTCAGATCATACCTCTCATTCTGTACCTCTCCCGGAGTCCATGCAATAGCATCAAAGCCGTTATCAATGGCATAGCGGACCATCCTCCGGAGTGCCAGGCCAACCCATTGATCGGTTTTCTTGTAGGGCATGTCGGGGATAGAAGCATTGCTTATATTCTGATATTCTTTATAGAATTCATCTATTGCAGCATCCTGTTCAGGTGATGCTTTCTGTGGTACGTTGCTATTTGGATGATATATCTGATTCCCTTCTTTATCAATAAATGATGTTTCAATCGTTGATTTTCTATCCTGGAATATTCCTTTTGCAGCTAAGTCTTTGAAAAGTTTATCTTTATCTGACTTATATCCTTTCTTTTTCCCTTCCTGCGCCCAATCACTCTGGATCTCTTCGATAAAAAGGATATTCTTCCCGTCTTGGGTTCTTCGGGTATTGAATCTTACGTGTGCAAGTATGTTGGGTTCTTCAAAGTGGGAGGATTTAAAGTTTTCAGGCAGTTTTTTATTTGCCTGTTGGTCAATACTATTTAAGCGAGATAATTCGTCCGGGGTTAATAATCCATTATGTTTTGCATCATATAAATTAAATGCTGCCGGATATTTAATGTTATCGCCAAGTCTTTGTAATACTTCTTTTTCAAGCTCGCCAAATCTTCTATTGTAATCAAGCCTGTTTTTTCTTTGTAAGTCAGGCATCGTCAGCAACAACTCCTTGTAGTTTTCGCCTCCGGGGAGGGTGTACTGGGAGTATTTGGTAGCATTTGGGGAATAAGCATCACCAATAATTGCTTCTTCAGCTTCTTTCTGTGCATCCAATTTGGTTTCCCATGCTTCTTCACCCTCTGAAAAATCACTTTGATAAGACCATGTTCCATCTTCGTTGTGAATAAGATTAGCAACGACTTTTCCCCCGACTATTAAATCATTTCCTTTCCATTGGAAACCGCCTTTCTGTACTTCCTCAACCCTGATTTTATTTTGGTCAATCCAGTCTTGGATTTTTGCTTTGGTGATGACACGCTTGTCATTAGCAAACTCATCCCATCCCATCCAATCAAGTTCAGCCTGTTTTGCTCCGTTCTTTAACAACATGGCCTTGAACTGCTCAACAGTTGCTTTGTCCTGTTTTATTGCATCCAGGGCTCTTTCAACGGGAGAGAAGTACAGGTCATCGGAGATCCGAAACTTAGCATCGGGACCTTCTCCGTATTCAATATCTGGTTCTGATAGATAGCCAAGGTCAGCATAACTATTATAATTCCTTGTAATATCATCTGATTGCTTAATAACAACATAGTCTAATAATTGCCCATTTGCTAGTTTCATGGCATTTGAAATGGAGCTTAATAGTTCCGGGGCAGGATCACTATTTGATGCCAGTATTATGTTTTCCCCATGCTTACCTACCTCATACAATAACTCTTCTATCAGTTTCTCCCTTGTAATGGTTTCATCGTACAATGCATAACGAGTGATCTTTAGGTTACGATCAAGAATTATGGCATGTATTTTTGGGGTTGTCCCTCGTTTCATTCTGCTTAAATACTCTGCTACATCTGAAGATTCCCGTATTGCGTGATGATCAGACAAGGGGGCATATAATTTCTGCCTATCAAATTGATAGATCGACTGAGGAGTCACCGTTTCATATAGGTCATAATACATCTTGTCACTTGGTACAACAGAAAAGCTACTAGTATCAAAAACAGCATATTCCCCACTGTCAAGATTGATTATTACTGATGGGTCAAGAGTTACTCCTATTTTCTCTAAAAGATCACGTGTCCTGCTATATGTTTTTATATCAGAATCGGAAGCTTTTAGAGATCCAGATGGGTGGTTATGGACAAAGACAGCTCTTTCGGCTTTAAACTCTTTTGCTGCAGCAACTACTATTTTTGTATCGACAGGTGCCATATTAGTTGTCCCTGTTGACATGTATAACACTTTATATTTATTATTTTTATCAATAAATACAAAAAATACATTTTCGCTTGCTGCTGATTCAAGATTCTTAAAAAGGAAAGCTATATCTGCCGATGAGCGTATTTCGGATGGCCCGGTTATTTTATCACCAATAAACTCTATTTGCCCTTTATCTGAGAGCAGCCTTTCTACATACGTTACGTTATCATCAGGGGGGGTGGGAGAATATACTTCTTCCCCGAATAAATTAAGCTGTCCTGGTATATTTCCCAAGGATCCTTCTGAGACAAATGATACTTCTTCGGGGAAATCTGTTTTTGGTCTGGCTTGAGAATAGACCTTGTTTTTCTTGATATATTTTTCTGCTTTGTCATGTAACGAAGATACATCATTTTTTGTGTTATTTATTTGTGTCAATGCATTTTTCGCATCCTCACCATTTCGAAATATAAATCCAGGAATCATCCCTTCTCGCTTATAAGAGCTCCATCTGCCCCCGAATGAACTAGCAATGGACTTATATTTATTATAAACATCTGAACTGACACGATTCAATAATTGTACTGTTGGCAGTTCTGCCCCGGTCTTGCTGTGTTTCTGAATTATTAACTTAGCGACATCGCCTTCCTGTGCTGGTTCGGTTGCAGTCGGGGAATCTGTGGATATTGAATTAGCAGATTCAGGGGCTTCAGGTCTGGCAGGGACAGATATATCTTCAATCCTATCAAAAAACTCATCAACGGTTTTTACTTCCGGCAACTCCCTGTTAATGGTATGGGGCATTTGTTCAAACTGCTCCTCGTATCTTCTTAGTGCTTCTGCTGAAAGCATTTCTTTTGGACGAAGGGTGGCCCCTCTCTGGCTTATGACTCTTTGTAAGTCCTCTGCAGCTAATTCATTTTGTATCTGTGCTTTCGTCTTGATCTCGATCTTATCAATAACAACTACCCTGGCTGCTACCTGAGTACCTGCCTGTTCAAAGGTTACTCTTGGCAGCTTAATGGATTCGACTAAATGAGCATCGGGATTCAGTGGTTTTCCATCTTCATTGGTTCCATTTATGAAACTATCAAACCGTTTCTGCATAGAGGGACTATCGGGTATAATAGCAACGATCCGGCCTCTGTTTCTAAGGTGTTTGAATGCCTTTTCAATATGATCCATTGCCATCTTTCCCTGGGTCCCAAACGGAGGGTTCATAGCAATCCCGTCAAACTTATTGACGATATTGAAGTCCTCAAAATTTGAACGTACTATCTTCCTGTTTCCTCCCCCTGCCCTGGCATTCAACTTGGCATATAAGGAATAGGATGGTTCTATTGATGTTGTATTTATGCTCTCAGGGAACCACATTGCAATAGCTCCATGTCCTGCACTTGGCTCCATAGCTGAATTCCCAGGTTTTAAATCAAGCCATTCGACCATTTTCTGCCCCAATGGTTCAGGAGTGGCAAAGTAGTCTATCCCTTCTCTCGAATCCCGGCGGCCTCTATTTTTCTGATTAGTGGAATAAACAAGTACTGCTCTACGAAACTCAGATAACTGCTGTTGAGCTTTCTTATCATATTCCTTACCTCCCTTCCCTTGGTCAATATGGGGATCGTCTTTTTTGGCATTGAACAATACTCCTTCTGAAAATGACCGGATAAGATCCCTTGCCTGGTTCCCTACGGCAAGATTCTCTGTAGTACTTAATTTACGGTTTATCTTCTGGCCAAAATCAGCTATCTCCATATCAAGGCCCAGGATAGGATTTTCAAATATAGCGTTACTGGCCTGTCCTATTCTAAATATCCTTCCTTCCATCTGTAGTGCAGTAGTTGAAGAGATAGGGAGTGATAGGCTCATCATAACCCGTGGATGCTTGCCTGTTGTATCATGAAGGGATATGCCCTCTTTCCCGGCTTCTTCCTGAACGACAATGATATCTACCCCTGAATCATCCTCATTGAATCTGCGGATATTGTTCATTTTGTCTTTCTTGCTTACATCCCCATTAACAAGCCCTACCCTTTCAGCCCCAAACTTCTGAATGATCTGATCAATAGCTGATGAATAATTAAGGGTCTGTTCGTATTCAAGAAGCTCCCTGTATTTTTCCTCAAATAAATCTGCTTGGACAAGAGTTTCCTTTGCCTTTGCTTTTTCTTCCTCCCTTGCTGTATCACTTTTAAGAACAGTATTGGCATTGCTACGTGCTACCTGGAGAATGTTAGCAAATGGAGGAGAAGCATTTGCCTGTTTTCTGCGATGGAAAACAACTACCTTCCTTCCAAGAGCAAGGTGTTTTTCTATCCTTGGGATAGACATTGAAGCCCTTAGGGACTCAAGGAGCTGAGTAGTATAGTTATAGTTAAAGAATACCTCAGAAGCCGGTTCTGTTAGATTAGGGAATAATGCTGCCTCGCCATAAGTAAATATGTCTGTGAATCCCTGGTTAAATATTTCTGCTTTATCAAGGGCTACCAAAGGGAATTCTCTTGAATAATCCATATTACTCTCAATCGCTCTTCCAGAAAGGACCCCCTGTTTCATGAGATTTTCAGCAAACTCTACCTCTTGCATAGCAATTGCCTCCGCATTAGCATTGGATTTTGTCTGCAGGCGATGGAATTTCCATTCATAGGCAGCCCCAAAGTTATCAAGGAAGAAACGGCCTTCGGGATCCACACGGCTCATCCCCCTACTTGCCTGTTCATACGTTGTCTCGTCACCCCAATCAAAAAGGACCTTATTAGCATATCTTAGGTTAAAATGGCCTTTAAACGGTGTAGCAGAAAGCATCAAAACTTTTGTTTTATCATGGGCTTTCTCAGCTCTTTCTTTGATTGAAGGCTCAACCTGCCTTATTTCTTCTTCTACGGTCTTCAATTCTTCTTCAAGGGCTTTGATCTTATCACGAATCTCGGCAAGCTGCCAGTCCATAAGATCAAGGTTATTTGTGCTCTTGGATTCAATACGTATTTCCCTATTGAGGGCTGAACGTCTTATCCATAAGGGATGGACACTTGTTATTCTGGTAAATGCACTGTTTGGAGATACATTAGACATTTGGTAATGTGCTTCAGTGGTAGCGGAAGGATTACCCCCTTTATCTTCCATGAGCCTATGACACTCATCATATACAACAAGGTCAAAATCAACATTCTTTAAGTTCTCATTAGCCCTGAATGTTGCATAAGTAGTGACCCGGACACCATTACCTTTATCTTTGGTATCTTTAAGTTCTGTTATTGATAATAATAGATTTTCCCCGTCCTCGATCCAGTCTTTTTTCTTAGCTTCACTTGGAACAACAATAAGAATATCTCTCTTCCCTTGTTTTAAGAATCGTTTGATAATACCTAATCCTGTGTATGTTTTGCCGGTTCCGGTACCATTGGTAAATAACATACCTTTACCATAGGCCAGTTCATGGGTCTGGTGAGCTTCATTGAAAAATCTGTTTTCTGCTTTCAGGACATCTTCCTGTTGTTCAGGAAGCAAGACGGGAAGAGTTTCCTCAATATTCCCTTTGTCAGCTATTTTGATAGGAATAGGTTCAGCTTTTTGCTGGGCTATCTTTCTTAACCTTGTCCTTTCCTGAAAAGACGTTGATACTCCCTTGCTAATGTTGCTACCCTTTTCTCCTGTATTGGAGACAGAGCTATCATGTCCTGCTGGGCCAAATAGATCATTTCCTCTACCGTCAAAATCTCCGGCATCATCATCCGTAAGCTCTGGGCTTTGGTCCTCCTGAGAAACCTTGTTATTGCTTGGTTCTCCAAATAAAGGGGCAAATAGACCGCTACCACCCTGGCTACTTCTTCCCCCTCTTGTTTCTCTATTTTGTTGCGAAGATTCATCTCCCACCGGTCTGCTGCTGCCTCCTTCATTAGGAACAGTTTCTTCATCTCCGGATACTTCATCGGAGTTGTTCTGGCTATTTGGTTGGCTATCTCCTGATCTATTAGGTACATCTTGTATGTTTTTATGTAAGTTACTAACTTCTTTGGTATTATCCAAATTTTCAGCGACTAAATTACTAACGTCTATCGTTGATACTGCTGCATAATCATCCATACCTTCGGTGTCGAATCCAGGCCAATCACGAACAGCATTATAAAATGATTTCAGATAGGGTTTAATAGCTTCTCCCATGTCATTGATCATTTCCTTTGCATAATCAGCGAACTTACGTGCCCCGGCCTCGATATGATATCCTGCAAGGGTTATCCCGGCTTGCATAACCTCAGGATCTATACCTACATTAAGGTTCCCGAGTTTCTTCTTTAGTAATTCCCGGGCTTTCTGAGCTGCATCGGCTGTAAATACTTTGTTCTTTGAACCATATTCAGCCTTTCCCTTCGGGGATTTTTTCTCAAGTACTTCTCCTGCAAATTCTGACTTGGACTTCTGTGAACTTTTGCGAGTTACTTCTGGTTTTTCGTCTGGTCCTTTTTCGACTGGTCCAGTTCGTACTGCATTTCCCTGATCACTTCGAGTGGTGTTTTCCCTTGCGCCCTGGCTCTGATCTTTATTATGTTGACCAGTCCCTGTTTGACTTTCTTGCGTTCTTCTTCTTTGTTCATCTTGCAGTCTTTCTTTAAGTTTCAGTAATTCGGACTTCTTAAGAGCGAATGGAAAGATAGTAAATTCATTGGGATCAGTGTCTATTTTATCCAGTAGTTTACTAACATCTAAAACACCATCAAAAGAGTATTCTTTAATTATTTCTTTTACTTCCGGATGGTCCATTATGTCATCCGTAAGCTCTTCTGTCTCCTCATCGGCTCCTTGTAAGTCATCATATTCAAGAGAAGGATCTTCTTCCGGGGGCAGCATGTGGTCAGGAATAGTCTCAACATCCTGCATCTTTTCAAGTGCAGTCATCATGTGTCCTCTTCCAGGATATGTCCGAAGTATGTCAATGACCTCATTAATCATGTCCATCGGACCCTGATCCTCTATCCCAAAGCTATTATCAAGAGCTTCATTGAATGTATCAAGCCTTTGTCCATCGTTTTTAATTGCCCAGACATACTGTCTAAACTCCCGGCTTCCTCTTTTATATCCGGTATGATCAAGGAAGTCCTGTGTTTTTATTCTCCCTCCCCCAATAAAGAATTGGAGAACTGCTTCCTGAAATGAGTTAGGAGTTTTGGAGAGAACTTTCCCTGTTCTGCTATTAGGCCCGTAGGTGAATCCTTTCTTTCTGGGCTTCAGGGTAACTTCTTTAACAGGTTTAGATGGTTTCTCTGCTTTTGTCTTTGGTTCTGCCTTTTTCTTAACCGGCACGTTCCCGTCAACAGGTTTCTTTGTTCTGGTCCCACTACCTAACCAATCCTTAAACTGGTCAATAGACATTTTGGAGATAGCGCCAAGGCCCTTCCATCCCGGTTCATAGTTAGCAAGGTAGTTATCCTTAGCATCCTGAGCGGAGATAAAGCCCATCATAACCTTATGCTCATCGAATAACCCGGTTTCTGGATTAACCTGATCAATAACATATACTGCATCTGAATCCAGGTTATCGCCCAGGAATACATCTACCTGGTCGCCATCCTTCCCTTTGGTCCTGCGAAAATACCCATAGGAATTATTGAGCATTACACTCCATTTCTTGCCTGCCTTATCGGTCCCGGATCTTACGGACATTGCAGGATTCTCAATAGATATATCAAGCCCTTGTACTGACAGATGCCCTTTCTTGTAATTCCCGGCTTCTTTCTGAGCCTCTGTAGGGTTAGTATCTATTTCTGCATTGGCCTTTGTAAGGTCTGCGGAAGTCTTTTTCTCCACCTCCCCGGCTTTCTGCATCTCTGCTTCAACAGGTACAGTCTCGTCCGGGGTCGATGGAGTTTGGGCTGTAGTCTGCTCGACTACAGGCTGTTCTTCTTTCGTCCTCGCCATGTCCTGCGCTGTGGGCTGTTCTATTGGTTCAGCTTGTTCCACGGCAGGACTTGCGATTGTGGTAGTAGTGGCCGTAGGAGATAGTATATTTCTTACATCAGTGAGTTTATTAATCTCCGAATTAAGTGATTTAATCTTCCGGGCTCTCTCAATAGCATTACTTACCTTACCTGCTTTAGCAAGAGCATCTTGTTTCTCTGTGATAAGTTCATCCAGTACGGTAGGGGCTCCTTCTGCGAATTCCTGTATTAAGGCTTGAGCATAAGTCTGAGGATCCTGAATATTGTCATAATCAATCTCTCCTTGTTTATTAAGAGGTATCTGTAGTTCCTCTTGTGGTGCTGTTTGAGCATCTTCTGTCACCGGCTGACCAGTAGCCCCCTCTTTTATCGTAGGAGCTTCTCCTGGCTGTTCCTCTATACCAAAGACAGGACCATACTGATCGGGTGTTATATGTACGGTTGCGCCAGTAACATTCCCCTCCTCATCAATCTCATTAAGAGCTATCCCTTCGGGAGTGACCTCTGATACATAGAAATTCTTATCTTTTAAAGTTATTTCCTGCCCTTCCTGTACTGGTGCTTCAGCCTGGGCAACCATTTTGCCCCCTTGTGTTTTGACTATATTATAGTTATTGAGTTCGTTTTTGACCCATTCCTGATAAGGCACGTCTTTGCGTTCGAGTATATCCCTGGGCTTGACAAGGATTGGTTCATTTGTCTCAAGATCAAAAGCAATAAAGAAGGTATCCCCATTTACTCCACCCTCTTTTTTAAGGATAACCTTTTGCCCCAGTTTAGTTTCGGCAAATGATATAATAGGATTAGGATCTTCTTCAAGGGGTGTGTCTCCAAACTTCAGGTCTTTCCCGATTTCATTTATTGCTTCGGTGGCTTGCTCTTCCGTATAGGGTACTTTTAGTTCCCCGATACCAGGAGGTCCCTGATCAACAGGTTCACCAGGAGTGCCTGTCTCATCTTCCTGCCCTTTCAATTTCTTTGCAAGTGCGGCTGTTGATGTAAATACACCACCCATCCCTGTTCCAACAAGGAAGCTCTCAATAGCATTGTCAGTTATTTTCCTGTTAGGATCTTCCCCTGAGAACTTTGCTGCCCAATTCTGGCCAAATTCTGTGAGCATCTCTGACAATCCCTCATGCAAAGGAGCGAACCATAACCCAAATTTCTTATAAGCCCTTGCGAAAAGATTCTGTAGCCCTTGTGATTTAATGGCCTGTTCTATCCCTTTTTTACCAGCCTGTTTATAATATCCTTTAAGGAATTGTGCCATCTCCCGGGTCCCGAACCTTTCAAATACCCATTCAAATATTCCAGAAGTGACAGCATCAGCAAGTTTCATCATCTCTGACATATCCTCTCGGTCCTTTACTTCATCGTAAGACTGTGCGCCTACGCCAAGTCCGAGATAAGCTGCTCCATAAGGGCTAAATGCAGCCGCCAGCGTTGGGGCTAACGATTCAGCTATACCATAAGAGACTACTCCTAAAGCCTTCCCGAATTGTTTGTCTTTAATATATTCGGTAGCTGTCCTGTCATATCTCGTTGCTGCCTCGCTGAGTTCTTCTGCTTTATCTTCAAAGAATTGATTAAGCTTACTATTCGCTAATGCTTCCCCTACTGTTTGTTCGCCGGGCATCCGTGGCAATCCCTGTGCGAAACTTGATTTCGGTAATAACTGTTCTTTTTTAAGAACATCGGCAGTCTCTTTGTCAATTTCCCCCTTCTTCTCTGCTCTATTGACCATCATATTAGAGAATATCATATATGGCAGATTCGATACACCTTCGGCAAATTGTGGTATTTCTGTTACTATCTCTCCAAGACTAAGAGCTCCGGCCTGCAGTTTATTGCCAAGACCTTCGAAGTATCCCTGTCTTTGTTGCTGTTGTTCCTCTTTGGGTGTTACTCCTCCTGTATTGAGATTCAGCCCTGATACAAATGCATCATAATCCTCTGGTAAGCCTTTTATTTTGGGGTTTGCTGAAAGGGAGTTATAGAACAGCTCTGACTTTTCCGGATCGGCAAGGGTTGATCTGAAAACGTCATAATCATCGGGGATCCCTTTGATGTTGGGATTAGCTGAAAGGGAATTATAAAAGAGTTGCAGTTTATCTTCCATGTCGTACCACTTAGTTAAAGATTGAGCTCACATCCGTCACACCATCAGCACTTGCAGGGATAACTGTATCTTTTATAAGGTCCATGTCAAGAATGTCTTTGTTGTTTTTTTGCAATGCTTTGATCTTACGTGCCCTTTGCCTGGGTGACAGGTTAAGGTTTGTTATGATCTTTTCAAGTTCCCCGTCATATTTTTGTTTTCGCATTTCGAGCGGTGTGAGTTGCGGTGCTTGCGGTAGTGATGCTCCTCCTGTTAACTGTGGGAGACGTGGTGCAAAGAAATCAGGATACTCAGCTATAAGTTTACGTAGGTCATCATTGGAAATATTCCCCTGGTCTTTGGACTGTAAAACAGCAGGCTGCATAGTGGAATATACTCCTTTGTCAGTAAGGTATTGTTTGAGATCTTTGAACATACCAATAATGACATCCCTGTCAACTGCTTCTGTCGCATACGGATCATCATAACGGGCTACATACATCCCTCCGGCCTTCTTTATGTCAGCTTCCCCTTTGGTAATTATCTTTTCAATCTCTCCTTTATATTTCTCTTGTAATTGAGCAAGGTCATGTTCCCCTTTTACATTTACAAGCTCTTTATCATGTTTGGCTCTCAATATTTCAAGGTCTTTGGCATAATCACTTTGCTTTTTATCTCTTTCGAGCTGAAACTCTTGTGATTTATTCAACTGGTCTGTTTCCCATTCCCTTTTTCTGGCTTCAGATTCGAGTCCTGTACGATATTGCATATCCATCTCTTTGGCCCTGAGATCCTGCAGACGAAGATTTTCACTGCGATTATCATAGTCCCGGGAATGCTCCCGGAGTCTTTCCGAGGCTTGCATAATAGCAGGATTAACCGGCCTTTGTGCTATTGAGGCTCCCTGACTACCTCCAACAGCATCAATGAGTAGCCTGAAAGCATCTCCTATGCTGTTAGTCCGCATTATCTTCTTCTGTGCCTCTTCGACCTGTTTTTTTTGTTGGTCAAGCCTAGCTTGTTCCTCTTTATAGTCAAAGAGGGAAGAGAATGGTCCGGGATCTTTGATTGCACTCGTAGGCATATTTAATTGATTTTAAAAGGACGGTTGTTTAAGATGAGATGTTGAGACAGGGTTAACAGCTCCTCCAGCTTTACGCAGTTTATTAGCTTTGCGCCAATTAGTAAACCATTTTTCCCACCCCTCGAAAGCTCCTTCTCCTGCGGCCTGTGCGAATCCCATTCCTGCATTAGCAGCATTATTTGAGAAATTAGACCATTGAGAAGCTTTGTTTTGGAGGTTATAAGATTCGAGGTTATCGAGATTACTCTTTAATCCCTGGTATTCCCTCCTTACTGAATCTCTATACCTGGTGCCATATCCTGCTAGCCGTGTAAGTTCATCACCCACACTGCGGTTTATTTTATCTGCAGTAGCAACCCTGGCTTCATCTGAAGCCCCTTTGATTGCGCTATTTTGATCAACCTTCTGAAGGGTTTCATCTTTTTGGCGGTTAAGCAACTGAGTAACACTCTTGGCTTCATCGGTATCAAGGTAGTTCATGTTGTACTCTTTATTGTACCAGGCATCAAGTTCTGACTGACGTTTATCCAGTTGTCTATCCATCCGATTGTTGGCCTGAGCAGATTTTAAAGAGCCGAACAATGAGGATACTAGTGATAATCCGGCTAATACTTCTCCTATCATGATAATACAAGTGTTTATTGAGGATAAACATATAACAGTTATTGTTTTAACAGGCGGTTATTTAACAGTAATATATGGTTATTAACCACATATAATAACTTATCTGGGGGTACATTTGTAAATATCACAATCAATTAATATCATGGGAAAAAGAAAAGGAGGGTACCGAAGATACGATCTGCCGTTTATCTTGCAGACACTTAGCGCCCTCATACTAAATGACAACGACATGCAGAAGACTGCTGTCGAGGCCGATGTCTCTGTCGATTCAATTAGCCGATGGGTAAAAAAATACAGTGTTGAATACAAAGAGCAGATCCATGCTCTTTCCGTAGGCCGGTCTTCTGTGGATGTATCTGACACCATGGAGTTATACCGGGAATCCACGACCAGCGAGATAGAGAAAGTAAAGGATATGATTATAATGCGAATGAAAGATGTTGTTCCAAAGACCAAGAATTTGGACCAGCTATCAAGGGCATATAAGATCATACATGACTGTATCAATGGGATACAGGATGGGAGCATCCCTAATGATAAGTCGTTCATGCAGATCTTTAACATGCAGATCAATGGGATGCAGAAAGAGAACATTGAAGAAACGAAAGACATAGATTATGAGCCGACAGAGAATTGAGTTATCTGGTATTGTCCGTAACCTGCCTGACAAGACTGTTAAGGATGGAGCTATGCAGGAACTTATTAACCTGCGCCCAAAAGATGGAGCATTAAGGCCGGTAGGAGAGAAGAGCCGGATTGCTTCTGTCCCCACTGATGTAAGATATATACATACAGTATCTGATGAACTGAAAATATATATCGGAACCTCGGGTGGGCACCTGCATTATTGGATTTATGATGATGACACCCTGCAATCAGACGAGGCGACTACTATTACAGCATCGTCATCTATGAGGTTCGCCAGCCTTAAAAACTCTGTTATGGTCTCTGATACTACGGAGGAGAAGATATACATACTCCTGTACGATCAGCAACAAGGCATATACAAAGAATATTCCCAGGGAGTACCAGAAATACCTTACGTGCTGTTCCAACGGTCTCATGTGCATGATGATGATAAGAGCGAAACGGAAGATTACTCTTTGGAATCTAATTGGGACGAGGCACGAATAGGTAGTTATGTCAAGATGCAGAAGAGTTATGCTGAGAAAGGTTATCTGACAGGTGTTATCTTACTGCGCTGTGCATGGGAGTTATTTGACGGCACTATTGTCAAACACACTCTTCCGGACCAGGTATTAGCATCAACATTATCTGTCACAGGATCCCCGGTAGCAGCAACATACCGTGTAACAAAAGAGTATGCTGCATATAATGTGCAATATAAATTAGGCATCGCCAATGATGACCTGGAAGCATTGAAAGCCAATTACAAGAACATAATCAGCTCATTGAAGATATATGTCACTCTTCCCAGGTCCCCAGAAGTAACCTATACAGGTAAAACGGCAACTCATGACCCCACCAATGATGTACTTGATTTTATGCGCAAAGCAGTAGGGATACGCCAGACGGTCAATGAACTTACTTATGATGTATCGGAGCTGTCATCATATAAGCCGGAAGTAAAAGACTCTAATTACTACCTATTGAAAGAGTACAAATTATCGGAATTGGAAGCAGATACTTACGTGACCATCAATAATGACAGTGTCCAGGATCTATCGCTAAGAGAGATAATGCCCGTTGATAATATTACTCATCACACACTATATGCTGATAAGCTCTTTAGCTATAATGATCGTATCTTCATGGGGAATGTTAAGAATTATTTGTACTCCGGACCAGAAGTAAAAGGATTAATCACCGGGCTACCTGCTCTATCATACGGAGATCCTTATGATGTAGGCATTGAATATGATATATTGACAGATGACAAAACCATTCTAACAGTATTCTCTGGCTGGGAATCCTATGATTACTATGACCTGGGAGGAACCTCTATATTTTTCGGAGTCAAGTATAATACACTTGCGCCAGTACATAGTTATTGGGGTTATCCTGATTCCAGGGCTATTGCTGCGAGGGTATACGTGCGACAAAACGATATAATAAAGCTGGCAGCCACAAAAGAGCTTGAGAGTTATCCGGAAAATAATTTCTCTGTCACCAAAGGGACCATTATACTCTCCAGTTTCTCAGCCATGACTGATGGAGATTTACAATCGAGTGTTAATTATTATCATGATTACAACAGGGTACAGGCTACCGAGATCAATAACCCATTCTATTTCCCGGCTATCAACAGCTATCGCATAGGATTAGGGACCATCCAAGGCATGAGTACCAATGCCATCGCTCTTTCGGAAGGACAATTCGGGCAATATCCCATATACTGTTTTACGACTGACGGGATATGGACCATGAACATAGGATCCGGAGAGACCCTTATCAATACAATAACTCCGCTATCCCGGCATGTATGTAATAATCCCAGGAGCATAACACCTATTGACGGAGGAACAGCTTTTACAACACAGAAAGGGTTGTATATCATTTCCGGGCCTGAAGTTATCCTGATAAGCGACCTGGTAACAGGCAAACATAACAGCAGGATAACCGGTACAATCAATTATGATGCTATTGCCAACAATCCCAATCTGTACCAGATAAAAGACTACCTATGTTCAAATCCCTTCCTTACATACCTTGCAGGGGCTATCATGGCCTGGGACCATCACGAAGACCACAAAGAACTGATTATCTCCAATTCATCTTATCCTTATTCCTGGATCTATAATATAAACCACAAGTTATGGTTTAAAATATCCAACTCATGGGACAGGTTTGTAACCGATTATCCTAATACCTACGGATACAAGACTATCGAAGATACCTATTTTCAATACGACATGGGAGAGGAGGAATACAATAACTATATCCCTGTCCATCTTGAGACCAGACCCATCAAATTAACCGCATCGGGAGCTTTTAAGATGCTTAACCGTATTTTAATAGAAGGATCCCTGTCGGAACCAGTAAAGCCTTTTAGCATTAATCTATTCGGCTCTATAGATAATATCTCATGGCACCTGATGAATAACGGGAAACTATTTGCAAACGGTAATATGCCCCTTCTTATTGGCAGGACATCATTCTCCTGCCGGTATTTTATACTAGTGCTTGGTGGGGAAGTCGATGAGGATTTTTATTTAATAGGTGCTGATACAGATTTCGATGAGAGGTATGCTAACAAATTAAGGTGACATATAGATACATGCTCCGCATTGTTACGGTATCTTGCTCATTATGCTATGCATCTATCGCTATACTATTGGCTATTAGCATTATAAAGAGAAGAACATACAGGCTGGCTTTCTTGCCTCTTTACCTCTATTAATTTGTTTATCAACTCTTTAAGTTCACCGCAAACATCAACAGCATTGCTCTCTCTTCTTTTGGGAGGGAGGCGAATAATTGTTGTTACTTTTATCTGCAAGTTATGCACAAGCCTAATACGCTTTTCCGTGCATCCGCTCGCGTGAACGGTTGTATTTCAATTTAAGGTTTATATGTCTTTCAATGTCTATTCCCCTCGCACCGCATAAATCAAGTATTCGTATAATTGTATCCGCCAACTCGTCCTCGAATGTATCTTTTATGTAAGTTTCAAATACATTGCCATGAGCAATTCCTTTATCAAATTTGTCCAAGTTGGCTACTCTACCTTTCCTATCAGCTTCTAATGCCTCGGAGAGCTCGCTCACGCACAGCATTAATAAAGTTCCTGTTTCTCGCTCACTATCCCAGAATCCTTTACGTTTAGCATCTCCGTGTATCTGTTTAGCTGCATCGTTAAGGCCAGTGCATAACAAGCGGTCATACGCCATGCCTTTTTCGTTAGTGTTCGATTGTTCGCTTTTCATATCTAAGTTATTTTTAATTTATAATTTCGTGTTTCAAATCGGCACGTTTCATACTTGCGAACCGTTAGTGGCAATGCTACCCGAACACACGAGCAACTGCCAAATCATAATATTTTACCTCTTTTTCAATTCCGATAAAAAAACGGTTCAACTCCTTTGCTCCTAAACAAGTTGTGCCTACTCCCATTGTATTATCCAAAACAAGTTCGCCATCATTTGAATAAGTCCTAATAATCCACTTCATCAACTCCAATGGTTTTTCCGTTGGGTGTTGTTTTGTCTTTTGGTTTGCGTTACTAATCTCAATAATTGAAGTCGGGTAATATTCATTACTAAAAGAAGTTATGTTTTTAAAGCCACCGTAACACATATCTCCATCACCTTTTTTCTTATTGTAGCTCCCTTTGTTTCGTGGCTTCCCTCTTACTTCCATTATTGGGTTGTAAGTTGTCTTTCCTTTGGCAAAAATTAAAATATCCTCGTGTCTTCTTAGTGGCATTTTCTTAGCGTTTAAAAAACCTGTGGTGCTTTTCTTGTCCCATATAAGTTTATACTTAAACATCTTAGGGTTGCTCATCATTAACACGCCTGTAAAAATGCCATCAGCAGTCAATACTATACAACCATTATCAGCAATTATTCTTTCATATTGTTGCCAAAGTGGTTCTAATGGTATTATACTATCCCACTTGTTTTGAGTAGTTCCATAAGGCAAATCAGCCAAAATAAGTTGAACTGATTTATCAGGAACAAGAGGTAAAATATCCATACAATCCGCATTGAATAAAGCACTGCCACTAACATCGGCTATATGCAATGCCTTATTTTGTGCTTCGTATTTAAGTTTTTCTATATCCATAAGTTTCTACTTCGTATTAAGTTTTGTGTAAGTTTGTCGGCACTGCACATAGCCTTTACCGTTATCGGCACCCTAAGACCAGAGCTTCACAGCAGTTTCATACTTCGATTTTAAGTCCTTTACTTTTTTGCTCGCATAAGATAAAGACATTCCGTGAGGTCGCTCTTTTGGGTTGTCTTTTAAAAATTGATGATATTCTTTTGCCTCTTCGAGTTGTATCTCAAAAAATTCTATACTTTCTGGCATTGAAAGGTCAATTTTATTTGCCATACTTTCCCAGTATGCAGTTCTTTCACGGTAGGTATCAGCTTTTTTGTATTCTTCCATCGCATTACTCATTCTATTCCAGTTTCGTTCAATTAATGCACGGTGTCTTTTTTCGCTGTGGTGTCCTATTTTTATAGGCTCTGCAAGTGCCAAAAAGTCTTTACCTTCATTACTTTTTTCTTGCCAATCATTACCTTTTTTAGTCGCATTGTCAGCCCAATTATTTAGCTTTTCAACTTTACTTTTTGCTCTTTCTTGGTTATTATAACCATCAGCACGAGTAATCGAATAGCAATACATAGGATTTTCTTTTGTTCCTGTATAGCCTACAAAATTGTGAACTATACATTCGTTTTCTTTTCCGTACTTGGTTACAACTATAATAGTCTCGCCTTTTTCGTGTTTTTCTTCACATTGTGCCACAAATACATTCGGGCAATATTTTTTGTAAGTATTCATAATATTTTGATATTTATTTGATTAAAAAATTAAAAGCCGATAACACGGTATAGGGCATTTAAGAACGCTCGATAACTTTCCAACTTTCATAACCGAAAGGTAGCGAACCGCCAGCCCTTTG
>JAAZBI010000036.1 GCA_012513875.1 Mollicutes bacterium | reverse complement strand
GGTAATTTAATTAAAATCGAATCTCCTTGGCCAACATCAATAAAATATATTTTTAAACTTGAATCAAAATAACTAATATTATGATGGATAATTAAAACAAAACTTAAAATAATTAACCACAGATATTTTCTTTGAAATAAGGTTTTAATAGTTTTATAAATAATAAAATAATAAACAAATACAATTATTATGTTTGTTTTAGATAAAATCAAATTGAAAGATAAAGATGAAAACATTAAAGATAATGTTTCTAAAATAGAAAGTAATATATTTAATATTATCGATAAAAAAGGTAAAAACAATGTTAGTAGACAAAGGGGATAAATGATGAAACTTAAAAACGGGACGAAAACTACATTTAACAAAGGCGCTAATAAATTGATTTGGAAAAAGTTTTGATAACAAATAGGCAGACTTGCTAAAAAAGATACAATAGATACCCAAAAGAATAATTTAATTCCTTTTTTATTAGTTAATTGCTTTTGAAATTTTAACAAGAAAAAACAAATTATAAATGAAAATTGAAAGCCAACATCAAATATATAAAAAGAATTAATAATTAACAAAAAACTTAAAGTTAAAATTAAAATATTAATTGGTTTAATATAAAAATAAAAGATTTGATTTATTTTTAATCCAATAAAAAAAATAACTGCTCTCATAATTGAAGCGGAAAAATCAGTAATAAAAGCATAAAAAAGTAAAAACACACTAACGATAAAATATCTTTTAATTTCACTTATGTTTTTTAATAAAAACAATAAGATCAAAGATAAAAATGAAACGTGTAATCCGGAAATAGCAAAAAGATGACTTACACCATTTATTTGATAAGATTCTGTTACTTCTTGAGTTATTAGTTTTTTGTTACCTAAAACTAAAGCGTTAATATAAGCTGAAGAAAGAGAATTGGTATTATTTACATCTATTAAAAATTGTTTTAATTTTAATAACTGGTTAGTATTCTTTCTTAGTAATTTTATTTTATCTACTTTTAACAAATAAAATATGTTATTATTCATTAAATATTTTTTATAATCAAATAAATTAGGTATTCTAGATGAAGATGGTTCTTGAAGAGTTCCTTCTACTTTTATATAATCACCTAACTTTAAAGAAAAAGATTCTTTTTCTTTTGGTGTTAAAAAATAATAATTAATAATTATCTCTTCCTTAGCTTTTAAATTAATAGTTAGTTGATTACCGTCTATCTTGATTTTTTCTATATAACCTTTAAATATTTTTTCATTATTCTGGTACAAACTCTTTTTTTCAATATTAATACTTATTAAAACATAACCAAAAGTTAAACCCAATAAAATTAAATATAGATAATCACAAAGTAATATCTTCCTTAACCTTATCAAAGATAGAATCTCCTATACCACTAATTTCTTTTAATTGATCTAACGAAGTAAAACTACCATTATCTTCTCGATATTTAATAATTGCTTTAGCTTTAGATTCTCCTATTCCTGTTAAAGTCATCAACTCTTCCATTGTCGCTGTATTAAGAGATATTAAATTGTTTGTTTCTTCTATCTCAGAACAAAAACAAGCATCATTAAATTCTGGCTCTGGGCAAAGACAATCTTTTTCAATATATTTAATAACTTCTTTAATTTTAATTTCTGATTCTTTAATTTCTTTTATTTCAGATTGAGTATAAATAACAACTACCATTTCATCAAAAATTTTTTTGCTCAAATTTAAAAATCTCGTATCAGATTCTTTTAATAAACCTCCAGCCATTTCAATCACATCGATAACTCGATCATCAAAATTCATTACATAAACTCCTGGTTTTTTAACTGCACCTTTAATATCGACTTGATATGTTTCTTCGGTTTCTTTTTCAATTATTTTTTCTACTTCAACAGGTACTTCTACAACTTTTTCTTTAGGTACAAAAATAACAATAAATATGAATAAACCAATAATAATTATTAACAAACTAATAATTACTATTTTATTTATCATATTAAAATATTTATCGATTAATTCTTTAATCATAAAAAAAATAACCTCCTTCATAGAGATTATTATTTTTTATAAAAACAAATTCCTTTATTTTAACAAACTTCTTTGGATTCTTTTTTTGTTTTCTATTTCTACTCTTTGAACTAATGCTAAAATCATCATCAAATTTAAAGCGAAAGAACTTCCATAACTAATAAATGGTAAGGGAGCACCTGTCAATGGCATAAGCGCTAAAGCACCACCTAAGTTAATAACTAAATGAGCGAAAATCATTAAAGCTGCCCCATAACAAATAATAGAACTTCCTAAATCTTTAGTCCGATTACCAATTCTAACAATTCTAACTAAAATCAAAGCATAAACAAGTAGAATAAAAGAACTAACTATTAAACCTAATTCTTCAACGACAATAGGAAAAATAAAATCGGTATGAGGTTCTGGTAAATATAAATATTTTTGAGTACTATTTCCTAAACCAACTCCAAATAACCCACCATTATTAATAGCAATAAGACCGTTACAAACTTGATATCCAGAACCACCTGTCAAGTACTTAGAACACGGATTAGTGAAATCAAGACGAGCTTTTTGATGTGCTTTTAACATATTAAAACCAGTAAAAATTCCAACGACAAAAAAACCGACAACAATAATAACCATTACTTGAATAATCATCTTTTTATATTTTTGCTCTGAAGGAATTAATAAAAATAAAGATCCTGTAATAAAAAAGATAATTAAGGCTGTTCCTAAATCTGGTTGAATATATGTTAAAGCAAAAATAATTGCTGCAATAATCATTGGCAATAAAATAACCATACCGTTCTTACTGTCTTTATTTTTTCCGTAATAAGAAGCCATAAAAATAATTAAAGCCGTTTTTGCAAATTCACTTGGTTGAAGCATATAAAATCCTAAATCAATCCATCTTTGTGATTGATTAATTGTAACTCCATAAAAAGTAACGAAAATCAATGCTAATAAGATAGCTACTAAATATATGTGAGCATATTTTTTAAAAAAACTAATAGGGATTCTAATTATTATCATAAAAATTCCTAACGATAATATTAAAGGAAATAATTGTCTAAGAAAATAGTAATATGGTTCTCCTAATAAAGAAGCTTTTACTGATGAAGCACTAAAAATCATCAATAGACCAAAAGAAAACATAAAAATCATACAAAAGAATAATGTTTTATCTATTTTACGAAAATTTGTTTTCATATTATCACCATTTAAATCATAGCATATTTTTTCTTTTAATTCTTTAACAAAGACAAAATTAGACAAAAAAAAAGTTCTTAACGAACTTTTATTCTTTTTTTCTTAAAAATGATGGAATATCTAATTCTGATGAATAATTATCTAAAACTTCACTTGGTTCTTCATTCATCATTACTTCTTGATAAGTATCAATTGTACTAGCTTCATCAAATCCTGTTGCAATAACAGTAACTACAACTTCATCATTTAAAGCTTCATTAATAACTGCTCCAAAGATAATATTGATATCTGTATTGGCTGCAGAACGAATAACTTCAGCTGCATCTTCTACTTCAAATAATGAAAGGTTAGAACCACCTGTAATATTAATAATTGCATTACGAGCTCCAACAATAGAAGTCTCTAATAAAGGACTAGAAACAGCTTGTTTAGCAGCTTCAATCGCTCTATTTTCTCCAGAACCAAGACCAATACCAATTAATGCGTTACCACTATTTTGCATAATGGCTTTAACATCAGCAAAGTCTAAGTTTACTAATCCAGTAACTGCTATCAAATCAGAAATTGATTGAACACCACGTCTCAATACATTATCTACTTCACGGAAAGAATCGATTAATCCTGTTGATTTATCAATTATTTCTTTTAATCTTTCATTAGGAATGATAATCAATGTATCAACATTTTTCTTTAATTCATCTAAACCTGATTCAGATTGGCTTTTTCTCTTTTTACCTTCAAAATTAAAAGGTTTAGTAACTATTCCAACTGTTAATGCTCCTAAACTTTGTGAAATTTCAGCGATAATTGGAGCAGCTCCTGTCCCAGTTCCTCCACCCATTCCACAAGTAATGAAAACCATATTAGCACCTTTTAAAGCTTCTTTTAAAGCTTCTTTAGATTCTAATGCAGCTTCTCTACCTATTGTAGGATTTTCTCCAGCTCCTAAACCGTGGGTTAATTTTTCTCCAATTTGAATTTTATTTGGAGCTTTTGAACTGTTTAATGCTTGTAAATCTGTATTAACTACTACAAATTCTACACCTTTAACTCCTGAGTCAATCATTCGATTAACAGCATTTGTTCCAGCTCCACCAACACCAATAACTTTTATTTTTGCAATTTGATCGATTTCTAATCCTAACATGTTATTTCCTCCTATTATTTATCAAAAAAGTATCCAAAAACTTTATTTAAAACAGAATCTTCTTTTAATTCAATTGTTTTTGACTTATTTGTTATTAAATCTTCTAAATCTTCTTGATTAAACATCGTATATTCTTTAGCTTTTAAACTCAATTTATAATGGAAATATTTAATCATTCCTAATAAAGAAGCATAACGATTATCTCTAATACCAATAATATCGATGTTCCCCACTTTTGCTTTATCACCTAAGACTTCTTTTACTAAAGAAGTCATACTAAGCAGTTCACTCGTACCACCTGTTACTATTATATAACTATTTTCTTGTTTTGTTAAGAGTGAAATTTGTTTTTTTGAAAATTTTAAAATTTCTATCACTCTTGACATTACTATATCAGAAATTTCAAATTGATTCAATTTAATTTCTTTTTTAAAACGATCAAACACTTCATAAACTTCAGTGTTTTGAGCATAACTCTTGTTTGCTAAAGCAAAAGTTTCCTTTATTAGTTTAGCATCTTCGTTTTTTATTTTCAACAAATAAACAAGATCGTTATCGATATTGTTACCACCAAGAGGAATTATTTTAGCGTCTTTTAATAACCCTTTTTCATAAACACTAACTGTTGTTATATCTGCTCCAATATTAATAATTGCTCCAGTTTGTTTTTCAAATTCTTTTTCTGCATAAGCATAATAATCTCCAATTGGAGTAATATAAGTATCTACTACTTCAATCCCTAAACTTTCTAAAATAGTTATAATTGAATACGATTTCTTTTTATGAGTTTTGATTAGCAATGCTCTGACACCTAATTTTTTTCCTACCATTCCCTTAGGATCTCTAATTCCTGATTTACCATCCAAACAAAAATCAATTGGCAAAACATTAACTAATTCTTCATCTTCAGAAATTTTATTATAAACACAAGCTTGTAAACATCTCGTTACATCTTCACCATATACTTTATTTTCTTGATTAGTTAAAGTTGAATAACCATCTGCATCCTCAAAAACAAGATTATGAGAATCATAATTAACGATTGCTCTTTTAATTCTAATTCCCAATTTACCCTCGACTTTTTCAATAGCTGTTTTCAAAGAACTAATTGCTTCATTAGCATCGACAATTAATCCTCTCTTTATACCTTTAGAGGGTGTTAAAACAGCTGCTAAAACGTTTAGTTTTTCTCTAAACATTTCACCAACTACAATTTTAATACTATCTGAACCTAAATCAATCGCTGTATATATTTTTCTCATTAGCAATCACCCTTATATTAATATTCATTATACTATATTTTTTTTAATTAATCTAATACTTTAAAATAATTACCAGAATCTAAATAAAGAATTCCTCTTTTTTTCTCTAAAGATTCAATAATAACGTTGTATTTATTAACTTTATCAAAAGTATATAAAGTAAGGTACACATAATTACCATCGCTCATAATAAATAAAAATCTTTCTTCATCTACTTCATTAGGTACATATTTAATTTCTGATATTTTAAACAAAACATCTTCTTCTAATAATTCCATTTTCTTTTCAAATTTTAAATAAATTTCTGTTGGTAAAGAATCAGATAAGACTGGATAAGATTGATTAATTGGATCAACTTTATGATTGCCTTCCAATACTAATTTATTAGATGCAATATCAAAAAACAAAATCTTTTTTTCAATTATTTCAATTTCAATAACTCCTAACCATTTTTTTCTAACAATAACATCTTTAATATAATCGTTATTTTTTAATTTCTTTTCAATTGCTGATTTACTTGTTAAGAAAAAACTAGGATAATCATCAATTTTACTGATTCTTAATATTTCTTGATCAGACAAAATAGTTGAATTATAAACTCTGATATTTTTAATTGGAAAAGTAAAAAAAGAATAAACAAGAAAACCTATGATATAGATAACCATAGCAATAATTAAAAACTTTAATAAATTAAATTTTTTTCTTGTTTTTGTTTTTTTCATAGATTACTCCCAATTAACAAATTCTTGTTCTACTTTTAAATCTATTTGATAATTCTTTTTAACTTTATCTTTTATTTCAGTAATTAATTCATAAACGTCTTCAGCTGTAGCGTGATCTCGATTAACGATGAAATTGGCATGTTTTTCACTAACTTCTGCCCCACCTTTTCGATAACCTTTAAATCCTAATTCTTCAATTAATCTTCCAGCAAAATCGTTTTCTGGATTTCTAAAAACTGAACCAGCACTAGGATATTCTAAAGGTTGACTCATTAGTCTTCTTTGTTTTCTATCTTCAATAACACTTAATATTTCTTTTGAATCACCTTTTTTCAAAACCATTCTCACTTCTAAACAAATATATCCTGAATTATGTTGAAAAAAAGAATCACGATAATGAAAATTTAAATCTTTATTGAATATTTCTTTAACTTCATATTCAGGAGTTAAAACTTTAACACTTTCTGTTATATATCCCATATCTGACTTATACGCTCCAGCATTCATATAGATTGCTCCACCCAAGGTTCCAGGAATACCAGTAGCAAATTCTAAACCAGATAATCCCATTTTTGAAACTTTATACGCTAAAGGTATTAAAGGTAAACCAGCTCCAGCTGTAACATAATTATTGTTTATTTCAATATTATTAAATTTATCTAATTTAATAATAACTCCTCGATAATCTCGATCACTAAAAATAACATTAGATCCTTTACCTAAAACTTTATATTTTAAATTATTATTCTTAACTAGTTTTAATAACTCAATTAATTTTTCAACATTTTTAGGAAAAACTATTACAGATGCTTTTCCTCCAACTTTATAAGTGGTTTGATTTTTCAATGATTCATCAAGTAAAAAATCTCCAATCTTTTTTTGTTTGATTAATTTAATTATTTCTTTCATTTTGTCTCCTCTATTTCTTGATTAAATCATAAATTTTTTGAGCACTATCTTTAATTTGAAACTTAATTAAAGCTTTTTTCAATTCTTTAAGTTTAGGTTCATCAGCTAAAACTTTATTTATTAAAGAAATTAATTTCTTTTCATTAAAATCGTTTTCTTCCAATAAATAAGCAGCCTTCTCTTTTATTAAAGCTTGAGCATTTTTAAATTGATGATTGTCTGTAACGTGAACACTTGGAATTAAAATGCTTGGAATTGACAAAGCTGTAATCTCACTAATTATTGTTGCACCTGCTCTAGAAACAATTAAATCTGAGCTTTTCATCAAAGCTGTTAAATTGTCAATAAAAGGAACTATCTTTATATTTTTTGATTGTAATTTTTCATATTCAGAATAATAATTATGACCTGTAACAAATAAAACTTCATAGGGTTGTTTTTTTAATGAAGGAATTATCTTCTTCATTTGTTGATTTATTTGATAAGAACCTAAAGAACCCATTACAAAGATAATTAATTTTTTTTCTTTAGTAAATCCTAACTTTGTTTTATCAAACTTTTTAACTTTTAATGCTTCTTCACTACTAGGATTACCCGTATAAACTGTTTTAGATTTAAATTTTTCTATACCTTGAGTATTAGGAAAAGATATTGCTAAAATATCTGCATATTTTGCTAAAAATTGATTTGTTTTGCCTAAAACGTTATTTTGTTCATGGATAATAGTTTTCACTTTTAATTTATGCCCTGCATAAATAACTGGTAAAGTAACATAACCACCCAATCCAATAATAACATCTGGTTTAAATTCTCTAATTATCTTTTTAGATTTTAAATAAGCCTTGAATAGACAATAAAATGTTTTAATGTTTTTAAAAATCTTATTTCTTTTCAAGCCATAAGTTTCTAATGATAAATATGGAATATTTTTTTGAGGAATCAAATCTTTTTCCATACGATTATGAGTTCCTATATATAAAAACTCTGCTTTCTTATCTTTTTCTTTGATTTTGTTAATAACCGCTAAAGCAGGAAAAATATGGCCACCAGTTCCACCAGCACTAATAATTATTTTCATTTTTTCACTCCTTTAAGCGATAAATCGTAATATATTTATCTCCATATTTTTTTTGTTTCCATATTTTTAATTTATCTAATTCTTCTAATTTAATATCTGTTTCACACACTAGTAAAGATTCTTTATTAAGTAATTCATAATCTAAAATTAAATCAATTGCCTTCTTCAACATGTTCTCATGATATGGAGGATCTAAGAAAACAATATCAAATTTTAATTTATCTTGAAAAAAATTTTTTAAACAAATTTGATAATCTTTAATTAAAACTTTAAATAAATTAACATTTAAAGTTTTAAGATTAGATTTAATTATTTCTCCAGCTTTGTTATTTTTATCACAAAAATAACACATCTTTGCTTGATTACTTAATGCTTCAATTCCTAAAGAACCAGAACCAGCGAATAAATCTAAAACAACAGCATCTTTAATACAATCTTGAATTAATGCTATTAAAGATTCTTTAACTCGAGCCATAGTTGGTCTAGTTCCTAATAAATCATCACCTTTTAATAATCGATTTTTATATAAACCACTAATAACTCTCATAATTACTCCTTAATCTATTTTGATATCTTTTAGAACGTTATTAATATCTTTTAGATCTTTATCTACATCCAATAAAGATAATTGTTCTACTTCTTTAGATTCTTCTACAACTTTAGTTTCTTCCAAGCTTTGTTCTTCAAAAATAGCTTTAATTTTGCCTTTAATCAAAGTACTTCCAATACTGTTTTTATCCATAATAGTAACTTCACTAGCTTTTAAGGTTATTGTTTTATCATTAATAATAACTCCAAAACTATTACGGCTTTCTGTTAAGAAAGTTGTAATAATAGAATGTGGGTTAGTTTTAACATCTTTGATAATTCTAATTCCTTTTCTCGTTCTACTCATAGTATCTATTTCAGTTAATTTGATTCTTTTTCCAGTCCCTTTATCAGTAAAGATTGCTAATAAACGACTATCTTCATCAAATAAATGACCCCCGACAACTTGATCTGCTTTCAAACTAATTGCTTTAACTCCACTAGCTTTAATACCAACTAAACTAACTTCTTCGGTTTTGAAATTTAAAGCATATCCATTTTTAGTAATAACTAAAATGTTGTTTCCTTTTTCATTAGTAATTTTAATGACTTTGTCTTTATCTTTTAACTTCAAGCAAGACATTGCTTTTGAATAACGACTAACTTTAAACTCTGATAAATTAGTTCTTTTTATCATTCCATTTTTAGTAAAGAAAGTTATTTGTTCATCATTGGTAAATTCTGAAACAGGTAAAGAATAAATAATGTTTTCTTCAGAACTTAATGAAATAAGATTACTAATATGTTTACCTAAATCTTTCCATTTTGTATCTGGAATTTCATAAACAGGAACATATAAATAATTACCTAAATCAGTAAATAATAATACTGTATCTAAGGTATTAACTTTATATAATCCAATTAAATAATCACCATCTTTTAATAAAGTCTCTCCTTCACTAGCTGAATAACTACGATTAGAAACTCTCTTCACATAACCATCTTTTGAAATTGCAACAATGACATCTTCTTTTGGAATTAAATCAATTGTATCAATTTTAATTTCAGTTATTTCATCTCTTATTTCTGTTAATCTTTCAACATCATATTCTTTTTTAATTTTTAACAATTCATCTTTCATTACTTTTTTCAAAGTGGTTTTATCACTTAATATTTTATTTAAAAAAGCAATTAATTTTAAAAGATTCGTCTGTTCTTCTTGTAATGCTTTAACATCTGTATTAGTTAAACGATATAATTGTAACATAACGATTGCTACAGCTTGTTCCATTGTAAAATCATATTCTCTAACTAAGTTTTCTTGAGCATCTGCTTTATTTTTGCTGGAACGAATCGTTTTAATAACTTCATCCAAAATATCTAAAGCTTTCATCATACCTTCAACAATATGTAAACGTGCTGAAAAATGATCTAAATCAAAATGTGTCCTATTTAAAATAACTTCTTTTTGAAAAGATAAATAACTATCTAAAATACTTAGAATTCCTAACAAACGAGGATGTCGATCGACAATTGCTACCATGTTAAAATTAAATGATATTTGTAATTCGGTATTCTTTAACAAATAATTAATAATAATATCTTTATTAGCATCTTTTTTTAAATCGATAACAATTCTTAATCCTTCTTTATCAGACTCATCTCGAGCATCTACCATACCTTCGATTTTTTTATCGATACGTATATCATTAATTCTAGATATTAAAGACGCCTTATTTACTTCATAAGGAATTTCATTAATAATTATTTGATCTTTAGTAATTATGTATTTAGCTTTGACAATGATCTTGCCTCGACCTGTTTTATAAGCCTGATTTAATCCTTCTTTTCCTTCGACTATTCCACCAGTAGGAAAATCAGGACCTTTAACTAATTCTAAAATATTATCTAATAAACAATCTGGATGATCAATTCGATAAATAGTTGCGTCCACTATTTCTCCTAAATTATGAGGAGGAATATTTGTTGCATAACCAGCACTTATCCCCATAGCTCCATTAACTAATAGATTAGGATATTTAGCTGGTAAAACTGTCGGTTCTAATAAAGAATCATCATAATTAGGTGAAAAGATAACTGTATTTTTATCGATATCTTTTAATAATTCTTCACTAATTTTTGATAATCTTGACTCTGTATAACGATAAGCTGCTGGTGAATCACCATCAATTGATCCATTATTACCATGCATATCAATATAAGGGTTTTTCATCTTCCATGATTGACTCATTCTAACCATCGCTTCATAAATGCTACTATCACCATGTGGATGATATTTACCAATGATTGGTCCTAAAGCACGAGCGCTTTTATGATAAGGCTTATCATAAGTGTTTTTTTCTCGATACATTGAATATAAAATTCTTCTTTGAACTGGTTTTAAACCATCACGAACATCAGGAATAGCACGGTTTTGGATAATTGTTTTACAATAACGGCCAAAACGTTCTCCCATTATTTCTTCTAATGCATAATCACTAATTCTCTCTACTATGTTTTTCATGTTTCACATCCTTAGTTTTCGATTGGGAATTCATCAACCAATGAAAATTCAACATTTTCATCAATCCATTCTTTTCTAGGTTCAACAGCATCTCCCATTAAGACACTTACTCTTTTTTCTGCTAAAGAAGCATCGGTAATATTAACTCTAATCATATTTCTAGTTTCAGGATTCATTGTTGTATCCCATAATTGGTCAGCATTCATTTCTCCTAAACCTTTATATCTTTGTAAAGTATAATTCTTTTTATCTTTAACTTCGTTCTTTAATTCTTCATCGCTCCACAAATATTTATCTGTTTTATTATGAGTTATTTTATATAAAGGAGGAGTTGCTACAAAAACTTTTCCCGCTTCAATCAGTGGTTTCATATAACGATAAAAAAACGTTAACAATAAAACTTGAATATGTGCTCCATCATCATCAGCATCGGTCATAATAATAATTTTATCATAATTACAATCTTTTAAAGAAAAATCAGATGATACTCCAGCTCCAATTGTATAAATTAAAGTATTAATTTCCTCGTTCTTAAAAATATCTTCCAATTTAGCTTTTTCTGTATTTAAAACTTTACCTCTTAAAGGTAATATAGCTTGAAATTTTCTATCTCTGCCTTGTTTAGCTGTGCCTCCGGCAGAATCTCCTTCTACAATAAACAATTCATTTCTCTTAGGATCTTTGTATTGGGCTGGAGTTAATTTTCCACTTAAATTTCTTTCTTTTTTAGTTCCTTTTGACTTTCTAGCTTCTTCACGAGCTTTTCTTGCAGCTTCACGAGCTTCTCTGCCTTTCATAGCTTTAGAAAGTAAAATTAAAGCTTTATCTTTGTTTTCTTCTAAAAAGAATTGTAAATTTTCTGTTGTAACACTTTCCACAATTGAACGAGCGATTGGTGTTCCTAATTTTCCTTTGGTTTGACCTTCAAACTGTAAAATTGCTTCAGGAATTTTTAAAGAAATAATTGCTGTCAATCCTTCTCGAACATCTCCACCTTCAAATAATTTAGAATTGGATTTTAAATGTCCATTGTTTTTAGCGTAATCATTAAAAACTTTTGTTATAGCTGTTTTAAAACCTATCTCATGAGTCCCCCCATCGATAGTCTTAACGTTATTAACAAAAGAAATAATGTTTTCAGAATAAGAATCAGTATATTGTAAAGCTATCTCAACTTCAATCTTATCTTTTGTATTGAAAAAATGCACTGTATTATGTAAAACGGTTTTATCTTCATTTAAATAATTAACAAAAGCTTCTACACCATTTTCATAATAAAATTTTTCTGATCTTCCCATAATTTCATCGATTACTTCGATTGTTAAATTTTTAATTAAAAATGCACATTCTTGCATTCTTTCACAAATAGTTGAAAAGCTAAAATTAACATTTCCAAAGATTTCAAAATCCGGAATAAATTTAACAGTTGTTCCGGTTTTATTAGTTGTTCCAATTTTCTTCAAAGGGATTTCAACTTTCCCTCCTTTTTTAAATTTAATATAGTATTCGCCACCATCTTTTTTAATAGTAACTTCCATTGTTGAAGAAAGTGCATTTACTACAGATGCTCCTACTCCATGTAATCCTCCTGAAACTTTATATCCACCATCACTGAATTTTCCACCAGCATGTAACATTGTATAAACAACTTCTGGAGTAGATTTTCCGCTTTCATGCATACCTACTGGAACGCCACGACCATTATCACTGACACTTAAACTTCCATCTTTATGCATAATTATTTTTAAATAATTTCCATATCCATTAATACATTCATCAATTCCATTATCGACTATTTCCCAAACCAAATGATGTAAACCTCTTTTATCAGTAGAACCAATATACATCCCTGGTCTTTTTCTTACGGCTTCTAATCCCTCTAAAATTTTTATCGAAGACTCATCGTAGTTTGATTTCATGGGACCACTCCTATCTTTATACATTATAACATAAAAAATAATCTAATATCTAGATTATTTCTCTTACTCTAAGCTTTTATTCACAAACAGTCAGGTCATCAATCAAACCCGAAAAGGTTTCGTTTTTTGTGCCACAAGCTTTTAAATTTTCATATTCATTATTACCAATAACACGAAGATAAACTCTTTCTCCTACTAAAGAAACAGTAAAAGATTCAAAATTAGTAGTATCAAATTCAATAATACTATTAATATTTAATATTGTAATTGATTCAACATCTAAACTAAGATTTTTTAATTTTTCTGTTTCTAATGAAACTGCTAAATTTTTAACTTGAATTTCAAAAGCGTTTTTTTTCGAATTAATCATCATTGTTCCAATGATAGGCCTTGTTAAAATTAAAATAACAGCTAAAATAACGACAACTCCAATTAATTCAATTAAAGTAAATCCCTTACTATTCATGACTTCACCTCTTTTATTCTAATTCAACATTATGATAAACATTTTGAACATCTTCGATATCTTCTAATAATTGTAATAATTTATTAAACTGTTCTTGATCTTCACCACTTAATTTAATTGTATCTTTTGGAAATAACATAATTTCATCTGTTTCAAATACTAAGTCAGGATTAATTGCTAACAAAGCTGTTTTTATTTTAAACAAATCGCTTGGTTCACCATAAACATTAATTAAATCTTCTTCTTTTTCAATTTCTTGAACATCAATTTCAGCTTCTAATAAAACATCTAAAACTTTCTCTTCATCCATACCTTTAAAACTTAAAACACAACAATTATCATATTGATAAGAAACGCTATTTAGAACTCCCATCTTAGCTTTGGTTTTAGCAAAAACTGTTCGAATATAACTTATTGTTCTATTTATATTATCAGTTAAGCAATCAATTACTAAAGTTGAAGCTCCCGGGCCAAAACCTTCATAACGTACACTTTCATAATTTTCATCCACTCCACTATTAACCTTATCAATTGCTCTTTTAATGATATCAGATGGAACTTGTTCTCTTTTTGCTTTTTCAATTAATCTTTTTAAAGTTGAATTAGCTTCTGGATCTGTAGATTTCTTAGCTGCTCGATATATTTCTTTGGCATATAAAGAATAAACCTTAGCCTTAGCAGCTCCTGTTTTTTGGATTGAAGCTTTTCTTACTTCGTATGCTCTTCCCATTATTTTCACTCTTCTCTATCATTAATTTTTACTAAAACTTCTCGAGGTTTAGAACCTTTATTTTGCCCTACTATTCCTCTTTCTTCAAACATATCCATTATTGTTGCAGCTCGATTAAAGCCAACTTTAAACCTTCTTTGAATTTTTGAAGCACTTATTTCTCCTTGCTCAATAGCAAATTCTAATACACTTTCATATAAAGGATCTTCCACATCAGAATTTCCTCCATAATCAGCTGTTTTTGATTCATCATTGACGATCATTTTATCATCATATTTAGCTTTTTGTTGTTTAATAGTAAATTCAACCACTCTTTTAACCTCATCATCAGAAATAAAACATCCTTGTAAACGAATCGGAATATTTTCACCCATCGGTAAAAATAACATGTCTCCTTTTCCTAACAATTTTTCAGCGCCACCTTGATCAAGAATTGTTCTCGAATCAACATTTGAAGAAACTGCAAAAGATAATCTTGAAGGAATGTTTGCTTTTATTATTCCTGTTATAACATCTGTCGATGGTCTTTGAGTTGCTACAATCAAATGGATTCCAGCTGCTCTTGCCATTTGTGTAATTCTCATAATAGAATCTTCAACTTCTTTAGCAGCGACTAACATTAAATCTGCTAATTCATCTATAACTACTAAAATATATGGCATTTTTTCTAATTTTTCTGTATCTAGTAAACCTTTATTTTTGTTTTCTACGTATTGATTATAAGTCTCAATATTTTTAGTTTCTTTATCAGTAAAAACATCGTATCTTCTTTCCATTTCTTGAACTACTTTTATAAGTGCTAAAGAAGCTTTCTTAGGATCGCTTACAACTGGAGATAACAAATGAGGTATACCATTATAAACGCTTAATTCCACCTTTTTAGGGTCGATTAAAATCATCTTAACCTCATCAGGACGAACTCTCATTAATATACTAGTAATAATTGTATTAATACATACTGACTTACCAGAACCTGTAGCTCCTGCAATTAATAAATGAGGTGTTTTATTTATTTCAGCATAAATAGAATTACCCATAATATCTTTACCTAATCCTATCGCTAACTTACTCTTATCATATAAAGTAGGCATTTTAATTAAAACATCTTTTAATACTACCGGTGTATTTTCTTTATTAGGAATTTCTATTCCAATTGTACTTTTACCAGGAATAGGAGCTTGAATTTTAACTGATTTAGCGGCTAAAGCTAAAGAAAGCTCGCGATCTAAACTAACAATTTTGCTTACCTTTGTTCCTGCTCTCAATTCTATTTCATATTGAGTAACTGAAGGCCCAACATGAACTTCTACTATCTTAGCAGAAATATCAAAATCTTTGAAAACTCTTTCTAAAACTTCTATATTAGCTTTTACTTGTTCTTGATTAGTATTAGTTTGTCGTTTTGGATTATCTAAAATTGATAAAGGTGGCAATTTATAATCATGTTTTGTTTCTTCACGATTAAAACTCATCTCTTTTTCTTTGATGTTTTCATTATCAATTTTCTTTAAATCATCAATTGAAGAAATAACGATTCTTTTATCAATTTCTTTTGAATCAAATGTTGTAATTTTATTCTTTTTTCTTTTAAATAAAGAAATTATAAATCTAAAAATATCTCCTAAAGTAATATTAAATAACATTAAAATACCTAAAATTACAAACAAAATCAATAAAATTAAAGTTCCTTCAGCAATTAAAAAATTAAATCCATAGGAAAAAATCAAACCAAGAAATCCACCACCAGAAATAACCACTTCATTGTTCATTTCTATAGTTTGTTTAAATAAAACTAAAAAATCTTCTCCACCTCTAACTAAATCTAAATGTAAATAACTTAAAAAAGAAATTACAAGTAAATATATTCCAACTAAACGAGCTGAAAAGAATTTGAAAGTTTTTGATGTAATAACCATATATAAAGAAACAAAAATTAAAAACAAAAAGAAAAATTTAGCGAAAGAACCACTTAAAATAATGGCAACATCTTTTAAAACACTTCCAATTGGTCCGAATTCTCCTAAACCAACAATCGCTAATACAATTATCAATAGTCCAACTAATTCTTTAAAATATTTTGATCTTTGTTTTACTTCTTTTTTTCTTTTTTTTGGCATTTTAATACACCTCGCATTTTAATTATATCATATTTATTTGAAAAGTTGTTTCAAATAAAAAATTGTTTTTTAAACAATTTTATTATTAATTGTAAGATTCAACCTTGTATTTTTAAATTGCTACATAAATTATTTAAAAATTTTTATCGTCTTTTTTGAGAACTAAGTATTTCTTCATAAATGTAATCGTTTTCACCAGCACCAACTATGTGAGTGTCGACTTGAATTATTTCACTGAAACCTTTTTTTATTAAGCTTTCTATAAAAGACACAGGCGAATTTTTTAGAAGTTGTTGTTTTTTCAATTCTAAAGCATCTATTCTTGTTCCATTGTAATAAGTTTCGGGTTGTCTTTTATGATTTATTTCATAATAAAAATAAGAGAAATTTTTACCTTGAATTATCTTTAACGGATCAACTTCTTTAACCCCTAAAATTACAGGCAAATATTCTTTACTACTATTTGGTATGAACCCTCTTACAATAATTTCTTTTTTTTGATTTATAATCATACTATCACCTTTTGTCAATTCATATTTATATTATATCATATAAAAAAAAGAAATAAGGGTTATTTCTTTTTTATGCTTCTTCATCTACTCATTTTTTTATAATTGATTATGATTTTATCATTTTCAATTTCAATATAAGTTATAAAAGGTGTATCATCATCAATCCAACCTTCTAAAACTTTGAAATCATCAAAACTATT
>JAAZBI010000084.1 GCA_012513875.1 Mollicutes bacterium | reverse complement strand
CACTAAGGCCAATCCAAATGTGGCCGCTCTCTTCTTGTTTCTCATATATTATTCCCTTGCTATTTGCTATTTGACCGGTTCCCCTAGTGTCCTTGCCATACAAATTGGGGCAACGTACTGCTCGTCGCCCCTTCCCCCCTATTACTTATTTAAATGCATCCGATAACGATACATTTGATGTCTCTGTCTCGAAATATCCTGCATCAACATTGGTTCTCAAAAACTTGACGTATCCGTCGATTATGTCGAAATAGCTTTGGAAAAACTTTGCTGCAAATGAATCAAATGCTGCTTTTGTGGCTTCCGAGGCTTCGCCTTCCCATGTGCTGGATAATGATTGAATTGTGGTTTGACTTAACTTTAACTCTTCATCCAACTTCTTATTCAACCCATCTATTTCCGTTGCGATTTGGGCAACTTGATCGGTATTTACTCGAATTTGTCCGGCCATGTTTACTTCCTCCTTTGCTTAATTTGCCAGTTGCTTGACTTGGTCGATGTTGTTCTGCTGACGTGTCGAGTAGTTTGTCTTTTGCTGCATCAAAACATCACTTGCGGTCTTCAGCTTATCCGACATCTGCTTTAGCTCTTCTGTAAATCCTTTGATCTGATTGACAAACGCAACGTTGTCTTCGCCCTCCCAGGCTTGTCCCATTGTCTCTGCCTGCATCATCAGTTGATTCGATATCTGAAGATATGTCTCAGAATATTCCCCCAGCTTCTAGTGGATTAATTATCCTCATTAATAAGGAATTTCAGGACTATACAACATACGAATCGGTGATATGTCATTGCTTGAATAGCAATTGATAAGAACGCCCTCAACACACCATGTCATAGAGCATAAAACTCAACAGCAGCTGCATCCTGCTGTCCAGCGAGGACAAATCCATGTTCAGGATTTCGGCAGCCTTGGCGATTTTATAGTTGACAGTATTGCGATGCAAATAGAGTGCGTCAGCTGCCGCCTTGACACTGCCGTCATGCCGAAGGTAGGTATGCAAGACAGTTGCTCGCTCCATTGCTGTCATTCCAAACCACCCGGCCTGCTCAAAGTTGTCTTTCCATGAAACATATGAAGCATCTGTGCCACGAATGGCTACCGTAGCCGTCCCATCATCCGGATCCACAAAACATACCGCTGTAATCCCATCGCGTCCACCATCTGCTAATACGGGATTTTTTATTTCAAGTTCCATCAAATCTGGATTCGCTTCAATTTGACTGAGGATATTCATAAACTCTTGCTGCGGATCACGAGTTCCCTCTCCGTCATCAAGTCGAGTTTGCATGTGCCCAAAATCAGCGCGCCACACGATTTCTGCCCACTCCTCATCGTCTAGCTTGTTGTAATGGTCTACGAGGGCAGCAACATCAACAATATCTTTATCTCCAGAAGCTACCGTATCCTCATAAATTAAAGTGCTTAACAGCAATAATTCCTCATCGCTCAGTTCTGCCATATCTCTGCTACCTCATGTTATGAATTCCAAAATGCTGATTGTAATTAATCAATAACTTCCTTGAGTCCGGTGCTTCTTGTGAGCCAAACCACAGAATCATCCTCTCTGATTTCGCCACTATTCGCACGGTTATAATACTCGAATTTTTCCTGGTTACAGAAAATAATGCCCATACCGCAATTGTATTTCTTCGCCTTCATTGCTTCATTAATCTGATCCGCAACCAACTCACATTTTGTGAAATCGTCTGTTTCTAGAAAAATTGCATATCCCCGAAGGCTGAGTTGTCCATCCTCAGGATCCCATTTTACGAAGTCTTCATAGGTCTTCGAGCTGTCGAACTGATTATTGTAGAAGTCATCTGTTTCCATGAACACTTTCGCCTTCAGCCCGAGATCGGTGCAAACGGCCAGCACTTCAGCCTCGCCATCTTCTCGAATCAGAATACTGAAATACGTATCCATGTACTGTACTTCACCATCGACTACTTCCCGTCGAACCCGAACCCGCTCCGTCTCGTATGTCCCCCACTCGGGATAACAATATACCAGGATTATCCCATAAACGTATTCGTGCGACTGATAAATGAACTCTTGTCCGTCATATTTCTCACTCAGGTATTCCAGCGTGTCTTTCACTCTTGGCTCTTGGATGCCCAATGCATCTGTGAAATATTCCAACATACAACCACTCACTCCTACTATAAGCAACACTAAGGCCAATCCAAATGTGGCCGCTCTCTTCTTGTTTCTCATAT
>JAAZBI010000092.1 GCA_012513875.1 Mollicutes bacterium | reverse complement strand
TCAAGATTGATTCCGACAGTCCCATGGCGTTACTTCTTGTCGGACAGCCGGAGTTAATCGACAAGCTCCGGCGTCAGGCGTATCTTGCCATTGAGCAACGCGTGAATCTCAAATGCTACAACCCCTACCTGGACGAAGCCCAGACAAAAGCCTATATCCTGCACCATTTGGCTTACGCGAACTCTTCTTCCGAGATTTTCTCCGATCAGGCGATCAGCGAAATCTTTCGATATTCCGCCGGTAGTGCACGCCTGATTAACAAGGCCTGCACACATTGTCTGAGGTACGGTTCGCAGCAGAATAAGAAAATTCTGGACGACGCACTTGCGCGGTATGTCATTGAACAGGAACTCATTTAATGGCGGAAGGCGATCTTTGGATCGCTTTCTTCATGCTATACTATGGACAATCCTATCGGCTGATGAAGGACATTTTCTGTCGGCTATTGGAGGACAAAATCCGTCGGCACAAGCAATAATGTACTCAATATATTTGCTACATCTGCTTTTATGTTTCCATATATTATCTGTCTTCTAAACTTAGGTGCAAATACTAAGTGGTATTTACATTCCCATGTAGTATGTGATAATGTATTCTTATCCAATTGGATGCCTCCTTTGTTATTTTAGTGCGGTTTGAGACCCACACTCATTATAACAAATACTGATAAAAGAAGGGTAAACTTAATCCTTCTTTTATCAGTATATATTAGTCTGTATTATATTCTCTTCTCTAAAGCCTTCATTCAATTCATTGTTTATAACATTTCGCTATAAGTATTCAAAATCTATCGTAAGCTATTTATGTTATTCTTTTACTAAATCAAATAAGAAGCTTTCTGTTACCGAACAGTCACCGCCGGTAAATGCGGTAACCTCTCCTGTAGATAGGTTATATAGTACAGAATATTGCTTCTTGTCAGGAACACATACGCTTGATAAGAGTCTAAGCGCTTCATCTTCACCAAGAACTCCGTTATTCTCCTCAAGAGTGGCCTCAATCTTATTATAGCGATCAATACCTCCTCCAAAATGTCTTTCGTCATATAAGTCGAAATTGGTAACAAGAGGAGAATCTACCACGACCAACTCACCATTATAGAACTCTATTACGACTGACCGTCCACTGGAGTCTGCCATCATAAAATGATTAGGTTTTGTCCCAAGATCAAAATTGTATTTCTTCATAAGCTCAATTCCTTCATCAACTGTTCTTGCATATTCTAGTACCATGCGAACTGCTGTAGAGGTATTTAATGTCGGTGCGCCTTCTATAACAGGGGGATTTGCTCGTCCACAATCAAGTATAGACATGGCTACTCCATATTCATTCATACCATCGGTGGTCAGATATGGTGCTGATAGTAGTGCAAAATTTTTGGTGCTAATCCCCCGTTCAGAAGGAAGATTGTTTTTATTATATCCGGCAAATGCAATATCCGCAGCTGTTATACAGCGAAACCCATCTTTCGGAGCTGTAGTCAGCATGGTTACCGGTGAAAATGTATAATCAAAGTTACGTCCGAATAAAACCTCTCCCTTTTCATTACGACATATAAAGGAGGAACACATTCCAGGAACCTTTTCTATCTCTGTGATAAATCCATGCGTAATATTACTTACAATAAAACGTTCCATATCCTCGTCACTCTTATAACCCTCTTGTAAGAATTCGTCGAAGTGGTAGTCTGCATAATAGGTCATACTATACATATATTGTGGTGTTTCTTTTCTTAAACTATTTAAGGTTCTAAGCTCATCTCCCAATAACACGATAAATGCGATAATTAACAGAAATACTACTCCAAGTAGAATAATAAGAATTCTTTTTAAACATCTAAAAAGTTTTGTTTTCTTTAATACCTTCATCTCGCTTCTCCTTCCTAAGCCCTCTATAAATGGACTGAATCTTGTTTTTATATATGATACACCTAATGGCTTTGTACCTATATCACCTTTCCTTCTGATGTTCGAAGTTTAATACTGGCATGACCGATATAGCCTAACTACTATCCTGCATATTCGCTCCAATATCCAAAGCCACCCTGGCAATATGCTGTAATGGTCTGAAAAGCAAGGAATACTACTATAGATATTATTAGCTTGAGACAATAGTTGCATTAACCCACCATTCACCTGAGAATCAAAGCTCTTTATCACACATCCACCATGGTACATTAGCAAAAGCATTTGGTAGCATCCACCAGTTTTATTTTGGTCCTCCAACTAGACAAAATAACCCCAATAGCAAAAGAATATACCTTGCATTAAAATAATCTGAGCTGCTCCTGAGAGATATGATGAAGTAAAATCAATATAGCAGACCGTCCCCCATAAACTCTATTTTTTTTTATTGACCTACTACTCGAAATATTTTTCTACCCCAAGGAAAAAAGCGCTTGATTTTGCAAATGTCTCATATCTTCTCTTTATATCATAGTCATTTCTATTATTGGAATTTGCGTTACGCTGATAGCAGTTTACCGATATAGCTCTATTGATAATTCCCAAATACACCGATGTATTGTACTCCATAAACTCCTGTAAAGGAATACGTGGTGTAATGATTCCATCTTCAATTTCTCTTCTTAGCTCCTTCATTATTCTTCCATCAATACTCTTTTCTTCGCTAGCATTGGGAAATATGACTCTGGCTCTATCCGGAAAGTTATCAGCTAAGATCATATACTCTAGCTGTATCTTCTTATGTGGATATAGATACTTCTCAAGCTCCTCAACCCAGACATTATTTATTTCCTTTATAATCCTTGCAATACAAGCTCTCCGTGCTTTCACATTATTTTCATCAATAGTTGTATTTCTTAACTCTATTACATCTTTTATATTCTGCTCTATCACACTGTTCAGTCGATTGATAGATTCATACTGTTCTATACGAATACGACTCAATAAGTCAATTAACACCTCATCAATATTCTTATAGTACCTATATATCCCACCTTGACTTATACCGGCCTCATCAATTATATCCTGCATGGTCACACTACTTACCGTCTTTCGCTTACATACTTCTAAAGAGGCGTCTATGATGCTCGCTTTCTTAAATTCATAGTATTCCTTTGATACTTTTGCCATGGTTCCCTCCTTACAAGAGTAAATTATTTATCTTTAATAAGTTTTACTTAATTTAAAATGAAGATACATTCATCTAGATGAATGTATCTTCATTTTAAATAATTTCATACATAATGTCAAGATATAATTGTTATTTTATTAATCGTTGTTTCTCTCTTGCTTCCTCGCCCACTTCGTAATTTCCGCACTATATTCTTGATTTCTTTATCACTTATCTCACTCATTCTATGAAATAGCCACTACAAAGTACATAGATTAGATTAAGATTCGTTGATTAATTATTTTTGATATAGCATTCGTTCTTTATACAACCATATCTACATGATTTAACGTGCCTACTGCGCCACTACTCTCACGTAGATAGATTCCGGTTTTCTTAATCTCTGCATTCAGTATATTTTCGTCATTTTTTAAGCTAAACTGTGTATCTATATTTCCAAGATATATTGCACCAACATCCGCTTTTTTCAGGTCCACGAGATAATTGTTGCCCTCTGCTTCTTTCGTCCAGATCTTTGAATCCATCACCGCTTTTTGTACCAAATAATTCAGACCCGTCATTTATAGTTCCATCCCCGTTTTTATCCAGTGCTAAAAATCCACTTCCCTGACCTGCTGCTTGTGCCCGCGTAACATGTCCTTGTGCTGACGGAGTTGCCTGTCCGTCGTTAGCCGGATATACTTGTCAATGACATTCTAACAGAAAGGCGAAAGCCCCGGGTGTTGTAGTCCTTTTTGAGCAG
>JAAZBI010000035.1 GCA_012513875.1 Mollicutes bacterium | reverse complement strand
TGCTTGAGGAAAATCTGCTAAATGAACTGATTCTTTTTCAGTTAGATTACAATATATTTCTTCTGATATAAATGGTACTAAAGGAGCAATCAATCGAGAAACCCCTTCTAAGACCTCATATGTAGTCTTATAAACAGATTTTTTACTTAAATCTAACTCATTACCCCAAAATCTTTTGCGATTGCGACGAATATACCAATTTGATAAATCTTCTAACACAAAATATTGGATTTCTCTTACTACTTGAGTTAGATCATAAATATCGTAATATTCTGTTACTTGTTTTACTAATTTATGATATTTTGATAATAACCAGCGATCAATTTCTTCTCTATCTTTATACTCTACTTCAAATTCTCGAGGATCTACTTGATCAGTATTAGCATATAAAGTAAAGAAATTATATGTATTTTTTAAAGTGCTAAAGAATTTAGAATTAACTTCTTTTAATCCTTCAATATCAAATTTAGTTGGTGTCCAAACTGGTGAAACACTAGGAAAATACCAACGAATAGCATCTGCTCCAAATTGATCCATTAATTCAAAAGGATCAATACCATTGTTACGACTTTTACTCATTTTTAATCCATCTTTATCGACTACCATATCATTTACTAATACATTTTTATATGGTGATACACCTTTAACAAATGTAGAAATAACTAAAAGAACATAAAACCAACCTCTCGTTTGATCGATTCCTTCAGAAATAAAATCTGCTGGAAATTGTTCGTTAAATAATTCTTCATTTTCAAAAGGATAATGATATTGAGCGAAAGGCATTGAACCAGAATCAAACCAACAATCAGCAACTTCTTCAATTCTAGTCATAGGTTTACTACATTTTGGACAAGTTAAATGAACGTTATCCACATAAGGGCGATGTAAATCAATTGTTTCATCGATTGTTTCTATCGCTTCATTAATTAATTCCTGTTTAGAACCAACAGTTCTTAATTCACCACATTCACATTTCCAAATATTTAATGGTGTTCCCCAATAACGATTTCTTCCTAAAGCCCAATCATTTAAGTTTTCTAACCAATTACCTAATCTTTTTTCTCCAACATAACTTGGAAACCAATTTACTTTTTTATTGTTTTCAATTAATTTATCTTTAATTTTTGTTGTTTCAATAAACCAACCTGGTTTTGGATAATAAATTAATGGTGTTTGACAACGCCAACAATGTGGATAATTATGTTCCATCTTTTGTTTTTTAAATAATTTATCATTAGCTTTTAAATATTTAATTATTTCTAAATCAGCATCCATAACAAACATTCCTGCCCAAGGACCTTCTCGATATTTTCCTTCTTCATCTACAGGATTTAAAGTTGGTAAATTATATTTTCTTCCTACCTCAGCATCATCTGCTCCAAAAGCAGGTGCAATATGAACAATGCCAGTCCCATCTTCCATTGTTACGTAGTTATCACAAGTAACAAAATATGCTTTTTTATCAACAGTTAAGAAAGGTAATAACGGTTCATACTCTATCATTTCTAAATCTTTACCTGTATATTTTTCAAGCACTTCATATTCAGACCCTAGTAAAGAATCTGCTAAAGAAGCTGCTAAAATAAATTGATATCCTTGAGATTTAACTTTTATATATTTTTCTTGAGGATTAACACATAAAGCAACATTAGCGATTAAAGTCCAAGGTGTTGTTGTCCAAACTAAAAAATAACTATCTTCATTTTTTAATTTAAATGGAACAACAACTGTATCAACTGTAATATTTTTATAACCTTGAGCAACTTCATGACTTGCTAAAGCAGTTCCACAACGAGGACATAAAGGCATGATTTTATGACCTTCATATATCATTCCTTCTTTAAACATCTTATCTAAAATCCACCATTCTGTTTCAATATATTTGTTATCATAAGTTACATAAGGATTATCTAAATCAATAAATTGTCCCATTCTTTTAGTTAATAATGAAAAAGCTTTTTCATTTTTCCAAACTGATTCACAACATTTTTTATTAAATTTTTCAATACCATATTTTTCAATATCAGTTTTATTTAAAAAACATAATTCTTTTTCTACTTCTAATTCAACAGGTAGTCCATGTGTGTCCCATCCTACTTTTCTTAAAACACGATAACCTTGCATTGTTTTATATTTACAGAAAGTATCTTTTAATAATTTTGCTAGCATATGATGTAATTTAGGCATAGCATTAGCTGTTGCAGGGCCATCATAAAATACAAAGTTATTATCTTTAGAACGATTATTGATACTTTTATTTAAAACATCAATCGAATCCCAATACTCAGATAAATTAGTTTCAAAAACACTTACTTTCTCTTTTGATAATTCTTTAAATTTTGTCATTTTCTTCCTCCTTTTTATAAAAAAACATCCTTAATAAATAAGGACGTTAAAACGCGGTACCACCTTAGTTCACAAATGTGCACTCAATATTTTAACGCTTTTAGCGGATATTCCTACTTTATTCAGAATATAACATCAAGAGTGATCTATATTTAAAGTTTTTAATGAGTTTTCACCAACCACTCACATCTCTAATAAAATCTTTAAATACCGTCTCTATCCTCTGTTTTAATTAAAATCAACTTTTTCTATTTCTTCAACCATTTCTAGTTGAGCTTCAATTACATTTCGTAATTTCTTTTTAAATAAACTAACATTTCTTTGTAATTTCATAGCTTCATATTCAGCCTTTTCAGCTCGTAACAAAGCATCTCCTACAATACGATTAGCATTGTTTCGAGCGTCAGTAATAATCATGTCGCTTTCTTGTTTAGCAATTCTTCTAATTTGCTCACCACTATCTTGAGCGGCAGAAATTGTCTTGTTCATGGTCAATTCTAATGCACGATAACGATTGATTTGTTCAGTTAAAATTTCTTTATCTTTTTCAATAGTAGATATCTTTTCACGATTGTTTTTTAACTCGCTAATCATTTTATCGAATTGAGCAATAACATCATCTAAAAAAGCATTAACTTCTTTAGGATCATAACCATGGACCTTCATACTAAATTTTTCCATCATATCACCTCTGATGTCATCTATTTATTAAAAATCTAATTCTATATCACTATTATCATGAAGTTTCTCTTTATCTTCGTTACCTGTCATTTTTCCTTGAACAGAAATATTTTTTGGAGTGCATAAAAAGATACCCCCACCAATCTTTTGTAATTCACCACCAATAGCATAAACTGTACCACTTAAAAAGTCAACAATTCTCTTAGCTTGATCAGTTGTTACTCTTTTTAAATTAACAACTACTGTATGTCTGTTTTTTAAATGATCTGCTATTTGTTGTGATTCAGAATAAGCTCGAGGTTCTAATAAAATTAATTTTGAACCTTCTCCACCATCTTTTATTGCTTCTTCTAAAGATAAATTATAATGCTCATCATCAGAAGGTAGTAAATCTTCATCACTATGATTAAAAATCTTTTTTAAATTGAATCCCATATTATTTCCTCCATATTGTCTATATTTTATTTTATCATATATTTACTAAAAGATAAATAATTATCTTATAATTTTATTACTTAAATAACTTTCTAAATCTTGAAGGTTAATCTTTTCTTGAAGCATTGTATCACGATTTCTAACTGTTATTAAACCATCTTTAATTGTTTCATCATCAATTGTAATTGCATATGGAGTTCCAATAGCATCATTACGACGATATCTTTTTCCTATGCTTCCAGCTTCATCATAAATTACTGAAAAAGTTTTTGATAACGATTGATATATTTCTAAAGCTTTTTCAGAGTGAACTTTCTTAATCAATGGTAAAATTGCCACTTTATATGGAGCGATAGCTGGATGAAACTTCATAACTTCTCTAATTTCTCCATTTTCTAATTGTTCTTCATAATAAGAATCACATAATAAACATAAAATAATACGATCAACTCCATATGTAGATTCAATTACATAAGGAATATATTTTTCATTTGTTTCTGGATCTAAATATTCTTGATTCTTTTTTGAATAATTTGCATGATTATTTAAATCAAAATCAGTACGATTATGAGTACCATTTATTTCTCCCCAACCAAATGGAAATAAATATTCAATATCAACAGCTGCTTTAGCATAGTGTGCTAATTTGTCATGATCTTTAAATCTTAATTTAGTAGCTTCTACTCCTAAACTTTTAATAAATTCTAAACCAATCTTTTTGAATTCTTCGTAATAATTTTCGTCAGTTCCTTTTTTACAAAAAAATTGATATTCCATTTGTTCAAATTCAATTGTTCTAAAAATAAAATTTCCTGGTGTAACTTCATTACGAAAAACTTTACCAATTTGACCAATTCCAAAAGGAATTTTAGCTCGCATCGTTCTTTGAATATTTAAGAAATTAACATATTCTCCTTGAGCTGTTTCTGGTCTTAAATATATAGTATTACTTTTGTCTTCTGTTACTCCTCGATTAGTTTTAAACATTAAATTAAATTGACGAATATTGGTAAAATCACTAGATTGACAATTAGGACATTTAACATTATTTTCTTTAATATATTGTTCCATTTCTGCTTCTGTCATTTGATCAGCATTAACTGCTCCTTTAGTTATTTCATTAATCAAATTATCAGCACGGTAACGCATCTTACATTTTTTGCAATCCATTAAAGGATCTTCAAAAGAACTAACATGTCCACTAGCTTCCCAAACTTTAGGGTTCATCAAGATAGCTGCATCAACTCCATAAGAATTGATTCTTTCTTGAACAAATGTTTTCCACCATAATCTTTTTAAATTGTTTTTTAATTCTATACCTAAAGGACCATAATCCCAAGTGTTCGCTAAACCACCATACAATTCACTACCTGGAAAAATAAATCCTGATTGTTTACAAATATTTACTATTTTATCAAGTTCAAATTCTTTCATAACTGCCTCCATATTTATTATACATTACTTCGTAATTTTCTTCAAAAATTCTTTGCTTTTTAAATATAATCCTGTATGTTTGTCATAAAATTGATCTATAAATTGATTTATCTCATTAATAACTTCTTGACTAATATCTAACTTACTAATTTTTTCAATATCAACATAATATAACATTCTTAATATTTTGATTGTATTAGGATTAACTATATATTCATTTTTATAACAATTTTTACAAATAAATCCATATTTTTCTGCATTAACAGTAACTATCTCTTTTGTAGTTCCACAAATTGCACATTCATCTAAAATAGGATTAACACCTAAATATGGTAATATTTTTAATTCTAAAATATTAGTAATAACCACTTCATTAAAACCTTCATTAATTTTTAAGAAGGCTTTAACAAAATCATTATAAACTACTTTTCTTTCTTCAGAATTTGTTTGTTTTAATACTTGACTAACCAATTCACAAAGAAAAGATAAATAACTTATTTTCGTTAAATCCAAACGAATATTTCTCAAAGTATCAATGACATCAACTTCAATTAATGTTGATAATCCATCTTCTTTATAATATAAATGAAATTGTCCATAAATAAATTTAGAAGTAACATTAGCAAACTTACTTTTAGATTTTCTTGATCCTTTAGCAATAACTCCAATTACTCCATGTTCTTTTGTGATCAAGTTAATAATTTTTGAAGACTCACTATAATCTTTTTCTTGAAAAACGATACCCTCAACTTTTTCTATTTTCATTTTTTACCTTCTTTGTTATTTTATTCCATATTCAGTTAAACAAGATTCTTTTTCTCTCCAATCTTTTACAGTCTTGACGAATAAGTTTAGAAATATTTTTTTATTAAAAAACTTTTCTAAATCATGTCTAGCTCTCATACCAATTTCCTTAATCATAGAACCGTTATGTCCAACAATTATCTTTTTAATATTTTCTTTATCGACAATAATATCTACATCAATAACTAATACATCTTTTTTTATTTCAATATTTTGAAGAAAACATGCTGTAGAATGAGGAACTTCCTCTTTAGTTAATTCAAAAACTTTTTCTCTAACAAATTCTGTAATCATAAATTCATCAGATTGATTAGTAATTTGATTATCTTCATAATATTTTTTTGTATCTTTCATATATTTTTTTAAAACAGATATTAAATAGTCAATATCTTTTTGTTTTAAAGAAGAAATAGGAATTATTTCTTCAAATTGACAAGTTTTTGAATAATCTGTAATTATTTCTAAAACTTTATCTTTATTGATTTTATCAACCTTGTTTAAAATCAATATAATAGGCTTATTAGCAGCTTTTAATTTTTCTATAACAAATAAATCACCTTTACCTAAAGGTGCTGTCACATCTACTAAAAACAATACTAAATCTGCATCTTCTAAAGAAAATAAAGCTTGACGATTTAAATGTTTTCCTAAATTGTTCATTGGTTTATGAATACCTGGAGTATCAATAAAAATCATTTGATATCCATCTTCATGATACACACCTTGAATATTATTTCTTGTCGTTTGAGGCTTATTAGAAACAATAGAAACTTTTGTTTCTAATATACCATTTAATAAAGTTGATTTTCCAACGTTAGGTCTTCCAACTAAAGCAATAAATCCTGATTTCATTTCAAATTCTCCTTTTCAAAAGGAAAAGAAATTAAATCATCATATTTAACTTCAATTACTTTATTATCAATATTATATAATTTAATAATCATATCAGAATTACATAATTCTGATATTGTTTGGCGACACAAATAACAAGGATAAGCATGTTTTGTACTATTTACTAAAACATGTAATTCTTGAATATCTGAAGAACGATATCCTGCTCCAATAGCACTATTCAAAGCATTTCTCTCAGCACAAATTGTTCCTCCAAAAGAAGCGTTTTCAACATTAACTCCAAAAAAATATTTGTTATCTTTAGTTTTAACTATAGCTGCAACTGGAAAGTTAGAATATGGAGCATAGGCTTTATCTAATAATTTTTTTAATGAATCATACATTTATTTTCCTCCTATCATATCGATAACATAAGGTATAAAAACAATTAAACCAATAATTAAAGACATAATTGTAAATAAGAAAGCTGCTGCTGAACCAGTGTCTTTAGCTATTTTAGCAAATTTATTTTGTTCAGGAGATATTTTATCAACTATCGCTTCAATTGCTGTATTAATTAATTCGATTCCTAATACAAGCCCAGTTGCAAACAAAACATAAATCCACTCTGTTAAAGTTATTTGGAAGAAAAATCCCATTCCTAAAGTAATAAAAAAAGAAATTGCTAACAAAGTAAAACTTTGTTCATTTTTTACAGCGTATCCTAAACCATATAAACTATATTTGATACTATTTAAAAATCTTTTAATTCCCATTTTCTTTTTTGGTTCTTGTAAGTCTAAATTCATTTAAAATATCCTCCTGTTTTTGAAACATAATATTTTCTTCTTCTTTTGATTGATGATCATATTGTAATAGATGTAAAAAACCATGAATAAGTAAGAAAGCTAATTCCCTTTGCAAGGAATGACCATATTTTTTAGCTTGTTTCTTAGCTTGATTTAAAGATATATATATTTCACCTAATAAGTTATATGATTCGTTAACATATGTCTGGTCATCTAAGAAAGCAAAAGTAATGACATCAGTCGATTTATTAATTCCACGATATTTTTTATTTATTTTTTTTATCTTGTGATTATTTACAAAAACAACACTGAAGATTGGATCTTTTACTTTTTCTTTACTAATTGTATAATTCAATATTTCTTTTAATAATTTTAAATCTTTTATTTTAAATAATGTTTTATTAATGAATTCAATCTTATTCATGGAACACCGTAAAAATTCCAAATTGCCATAATAACCAACCAATACAAGTTAATAACAAAATAATTAACAAGTTATAAAACCAATTCTTTTTAAATATTTTAGGAATTATTTTAGAAATGTTTTTAAAGATTAAAAATAAGATATACCCTAATATTCCACCAAAAACATTTAAAATTATATCATCAACATCAAAGATTCTTCCCATTACTAATCTTTGAGATAATTCAATTGTAAATGAAGATATTAAAGTTAAAAAGAATATAATATATAATTTAGCTCTACCTAAATAATAAGATAAAAACAAACCGAAAGGTACAAATAATAAAATGTTACCAACTGTGTTTTTTAAAAAAGAAGTACTTCCAATTTGATAGCGGAATATCTCTTTAAATGGTACTAAATTATAAGTTTCGTTTGGCCCGACAAAAACTTCTTGAGCACTAATAATATAAAATAAAATTAGTATATAAATCATAAAAACAAGATTTAAAATTTCTTTATAAAAAACAATTTTTTCTTTATTTAAGAAAAGATAAGTAATTCTAATAGAAGATAAAGATACAGTAAAAATTAATAACATAGGAATCATTTTGTTTAATAATTCAATTATTTCCATCTTTATCATAAAGACACCTCTATTTCTTATATATTATATCATATATTTAAAGATAAAAGAAAAAATTAAGTATTATTTACTACTTAATTTTTCTTTAATAATTACACTTAATTGACTCATCTCTGTTTTTCCTTTTAATAAAGGTGAAACTTCTCTCATTACTAATCCCATTTGAGAAGGATTATCTACTTCTAATTTTTTAATTGCTGAATCAAGAATATCATTTACTTCTTGTTCTGTTAATTGATTTGGTAAATAGTCATTTAAAATTTCTATTTCAGATTGTGTTTTTGAAATTAAATCTTGACGATTTCCTTTTTCAAATTCAGAAATTGATTCTTTTCTCATTTTGATTTGTTTACTAACAATTAAAGCAATATCATCATCAGTTAATTTTATTTTTTTATTTATTTCTTCTAATTGAATAGCTCCTTTTAACATTCTTAAAACATCAACAATATCTTTGTTTTTATTTTTCATAGCTTCTATAATAGCTTGATTTATCTTTTCAAACATTAAACATTAACTCCTTCGTTTAAATTTAAATAAACTTGTTCATAATCATTACAACGAACTAGATTATCATTAACTGGCATAAAGGTATCATTACCTCTACCTGCTATAACAACCACATCTCCAGGCTTAGCCATTGTAATTGCCTTTCTTATAGCTTTCTTTCTGTCTGTTATACGACGATAATTTTTAGTTGTTACTTTTTCTAACATTTGATCAATAATATCGTTAGGATCTTCTTTTCTTGGATCGTCAGTTGTAAAGATTACATAATCTGAATATTTTGTTACTGCTAATCCCATATCAGGCCTTTTTAAAGTATCTCTGCCACCAGCAGAACCAGTAACTGTAATAACTTTATTGTCCGATAAAATATTGGCATATTCTAAAATGTTTTTTAATGCATTAGCTGTATGTGCATAATCAATTAAAACTTTAAATTTATCATTATAATTAATTATATTAGCTCTTCCCAAAATAGGTTTTAAATCTATTATATTAGAAACAATATCTTCTATTTTATAATTGTAAGCATGCAATGTCGCTATAGCGGCTAAAAGATTATAAACGTTATATTTTCCTGATAAAGGACTTTTTACTAAATATTCTTTATTATTATAAAGTAAAGTGAATTTTAATTCATATTTACCTACAACAATATCTTTAGCGGTATAATCTGCTTCTTTATCTATTCCATAAGTAATAACTTTACCTGTTGATTTGTTAATAAAAAGTTTAGAATTATCATCATCTATATTAATAATACAAAATCCATCAGGTTTAACCATAGAAAATAATTTTAATTTACAATCACGATAATCATCATATGATTTATGATTGTTAATATGATCTTTAGTTAAATTAGTAAAAATAGCGGCATCAAATTTTAAATCATCAATTCTTTTTGTTAATAATCTTTCTGAAGATACTTCCATCGTTACATATTTACATTTATTTTCATAAAATTTATTTAAACTATAAAATAATTCGGTTGGAATTGGCGTCGTTAAATAAGCATCTTTTTTATATCCATCGCAATAGATGCCATTAGTACCAATATATCCAGCTTTTGAAAATTTATTTAATAATTGATTAACAATACTAATAACAGTGGTTTTACCATCTGTTCCTGTTGCACCAATAATTTTCATTTTTTGATCAACATGATCATAAAATGAAGAAAGAACTTCAATCATAGCTTTATTTGTATCAGGAACTTTAACTACAGGA
>JAAZBI010000034.1 GCA_012513875.1 Mollicutes bacterium | reverse complement strand
TCTGATAAATGTTCTCCTTCTCTATTCCAAGGAAAATCACCATCATGATTACCAATTGGTAAACCATTATAACCAATACTTAAAATTCTTTTATCAGGAGTAATCAAACATGATCCAACTTGAGTGTTAGGATCTTTACTTCTCATCGACAATATTTTTGCTAGTCCAATAAATAATTCGTTCCAATTTAATCTTTCTTTTTTATTAGTTTTAACTTCTAAAGATGGGATTTTTTTAATAATAATTTGTTGATGATCAAAGCGTCTTTCAATCATATTTAATGCCGCTATATAATCTTCATCTTTTTCTCGATCATTCACATAATATATTAAATCTACTCCCTTTTGGATAGCTGATTTTACATCAGATGATGACGGAAAATTTAAACAAAACAAACGAGAATGCTCTACTTTATCATTAATCAAGTAAATAGCATTAGTTACTGCTGAAACCAAATATTTATTAATATCAATTTGAGAATCTAAATTTTCAATTTCTACATCACGAGGAAGGCCACAGTAACCTCCACCTAAAATACAATAATCGCGGGTAGTCATAATTGCACCATCTGGTTTAAATTTAGGATCAGTTCTTAGCGATATATAATAAGCCATCGCTCCAAAAGCTTCCATCCAGCTTAAAACATTTTGATTTTTATCTTTTTCCATTACCCCACCTCATTTTTATTTTTTCTTTATTTCTTCTTTCAATTTATCAACAAATTTATCTTGAGATATTTTTTGTTGTTCTGTTAAACCATATTGTCTATAATTCAATGTTTGATTATTTACTTCTTCATCACCTATAACAATTGTATATGGAATCTTTTTGATTTGACTTTCTCTCATTTTATAACTTAATTTTTCATTACGATCATCAAGTTCTACTCTAAATCCTTCATTTAATAACTTAGTTTGTAATTCTCGAGAATAAGATAAATGATATTCATTATTTACTGGAATAATATTAATTTGAACAGGAGATAACCATAAAGGAAATACTCCAGCATAGTGTTCAATTAAAATACCAATAAATCTTTCTAATGAACCATATATTACTCTGTGAATCATAGTAGGTCTTTTCTTTTGACCAGTTTGATCAATATAATTCAAATCAAATCTTTCAGGTAAATTCATATCTAATTGAATTGTTCCACATTGCCATAATCTTCCTAATGAATCTTTAACTTTAAAATCAAGTTTAGGCCCGTAAAAAGCTCCATCACCCTCATTTAAAATATAATCTTGACCTATTTTCTTAATTGCTTGTTTTAAAATTTCTTCTGACTTATCCCAAACACTTATCTCTCCAATATATTTATCTAAAGGACGTGTTGATAATTCAATATGATAAGATAAATTAAAAATCTTGTAAAAACGATCAATAAATTTAATTAATCTAATAATTTCCTCTTCTATTTGATCTTCTCTCATATATAAGTGAGCATCATCTTGAGTAAAAGCTCTTACTCTAAATAAACCACTTAATGCTCCTGAAGCTTCATGACGATGAACTGTACCAAGTTCTCCAATTCTTAAAGGTAAATCCTTATATGAATGTAAACTATTTTTATACACTAACATACCACCAGGACAATTCATTGGTTTAATAGCAAAATCTTTTTCATCAATTGAAGAAGTATACATGTTTTCTTTATAATTAAACCAATGTCCACTTACTTCCCACAAATCACGGTTTAACATAGTTGGTGTTTTAATAAATTGATAACCTTCTTTTTGATGTTCTTCATACCAAAATTTCTCTAATTCTCGATAAATAACCATCCCTTTAGGTAACCAAAAAGGAAATCCAGGACCATATTCACTAATCATGAATAATTCTAATTCTTTTCCTAATTTACGATGATCTCTTTTTTTCGCTTCTTCTAAAAAGTTTAAATGTTCAATTAATTGTTCTTCTGTTTCAAAACAAATTCCATAAACACGTTGCAACATTTTATTTTTTATGTCACCTTTCCAATAAGCTCCACTAACTTTTAATAATTTAAAATATTTTAATTCTTTTACCGTTGCAACATGAGGGCCTCGACAAAG
>JAAZBI010000033.1 GCA_012513875.1 Mollicutes bacterium | reverse complement strand
ATGTGTCCTTATGTTATGGTAAAAGATCATCGAACTAATGAAGAAACAAGTAATATAGATAAAGTTTTAGATGGAGAAATAGATATGTTTATTGAAGCTTATTTAAAATGGAGGGTAAATAATGGATAATAAATTAGAAATATTAAAAATTAATGAAGCAATTCAAAAAAGAAAATTAATTAGAAGATATATTGCTTTTATTTTTGCTATATTTGTTTTGGCAGCTGGATATAATCTTTTAATTTTACCAAATAATTTAGTTACTGGTGGAGTAAGTGGTATTGCTGTTATAGTTAAAAAAATAATTGATCCAGCAGTTTTCATAGCCATTTCAAATGTTATACTACTAATTTTATCTTTAATTTTTTTAGGTAAAAAGAAAACAGTGGGATCTATTATAGGGATAATTTTATTTCCTATATTTGTTAAACTAACTGAATCAATAGGAACATTAATCGTTTTGGAAAATCAAGATGTTTTATTATATGTTATTATCGCAGCTTTTTTAATGGGAACATCGTGTGGAATAATAATAAAAAATGGTTTTTCAACAGGTGGAAGTGACATTGTTGCTCAAATTTTATCTAAAATAATTAAAATTTCAATTGGTAAAGGGACAATTATTTTTGATTCAATCGTTATTTTAGCTGGCGGTATTATCTTGGGGCCATTTAACATTATGTATGCTTTAGTTTTTTTATATATTTATAGTATTATGGTTGATAAAGTTATTTTAGGTATTGCTGAAAACAAAGCGTTTTATATAATAACTGAAAAAGATCAAGAAATTAAAGAATACATTTTAGACAATTTAAATCATGGGGTTACAATATTGAAAGCTAAAGGAGCATATCAAGGTGGAAGTGAAAATGTTTTAATGTGTGTTGTTCCTTCAAAAGATTATTTCCGTTTAAAAGAAGGAATTAAAATGATTGATGAAAAAGCTTTTTTTGTTGCTACGGATGCCTACGAGGTAAAAGGAGGAGCTTAATATGAAAAAGATGACAATTAAAGATTATCTGATTGTTATTATTGCTTCTTTTGTTCAAGCCTTAGCATTTAACACTTCAGTTTATCCTTTGAAAATTGTAATTGGAGGAAGTAGCGGTCTTTCTTTGATTGCTAATAAATATTTTGGAATCAATCCTTCAATTATTGTTTTACTATGTTATGTAGGAGCTTTAGTTGTTGGTTGTATTTTTTTGGGTAAAGACAGAATTAAGAAATCAATTGTTGGTTCAATTGCTTTCCCTATATTTATTTATTTAACAGAACCAATTAGTGATATGGTTAGTAAATTAACTTTAAATACAAGTGAATATTTTTTAATAGTAATTTTAGGAGCTGTTTTAAGTGGTATAGCAATTGGAATAGTGTATAAAATTGGTTGTTCAACTGGTGGAAGCGATATAGCTGCTTTAATAATTAACAAATATTTTGGAATGACAGTTGGAACAGCTAATTTATTAATTAATGGTGCAATTGTACTTTTAGGAGGCTCTATATTTGGTTTTGATAAAGTTATGTATGCTATCTTAACTTTATATGTAGTTGGTATTGCAACGGATAAAATTTTATTAGGTTCTTCCTATAGTAAAATGTTTTATATTATGACAAATAAAATTGATGAAGTAAGAGATTATATATTAAATGAATATAAAATTCACGTTACAGAGTTGGAATCAGTAGGGGGATATACAGGAAAAGAAAGTAAAGTTTTAATGTGTGTAATTTCAAATAAAGATTATTTTCGTATTAAAGAAGGATTAAATGTTATTGATGAAAATTCTTTCTTTGTTGTAACAGATGCTTATGAATTGGAATATCAATCAAAGAGTGTTTAAATAATCAAAAAATAATGATATACTTATATATAATATAAAGAGGTGGAATAATGGAATTGATTAGTATTAAAGGGGTTAACAAAAGGTATAAAAATGGTGTTACAGCTCTTTGTAATGTTAATTTAAGTATCAAAACAGGTGATTTTGTTTTTGTAATAGGAGCTTCAGGCTCTGGAAAATCTACTTTAATTAAACTTTTACACAGAGAAGAAAAGCCAGATAGTGGAAAGATAATTTTAGGAGGAATTAATGTTTCTAAATTAAGAAATAGAAAAGTATATAAATTGAGAAGAAAATTAGGAATAGTTTTTCAAGATTATAAACTTTTACCTAAATTAACAGTTTTTGAAAACGTTGCTTTTGCATTAGAAATTTTTGGATTGCCCAAAAATGAAGTTAGACAAAAAACAATTAAAGCTATAGAATTAGTTGGATTAAAAAATAAAGCTAAACAATTTCCAAATCATTTATCTGGTGGTGAACAACAAAGAGTTGCTATTGCAAGAGCTATAGTTAACGAACCAAAATTGTTATTATGTGATGAACCCACGGGAAATCTTGATCCTGAAATCAGTTTAGAAATTGTAAAAGTTTTAGAAACTATTAATAAAAACGGAACAACGGTTATAATGGCAACTCATGATAAAGAGATAGTAGATTCAATGAAAAAAAGAGTTGTTGTTATTGAAGATGGTAAATTAGAAGGAGACTACAAGGAAGGAACGTATAAAAATGAAATTGCTTAGAATGATCAGTCGTGATTTTAGAGATGCAGTTAAAAGTGTTTTTAGAAACATTAGTTTAAGTATGGCTTCTTTATCTTGTATAGTAATAACTTTAATTTTAGTAGCTTTAGCAATAATTACATCTTACAATATTAATAATTTTTCTAAAAATATTAAAAACGATTTTACAATAGTTGTATTTTTAGAAAACGAAATTGATCAAGAAGGAATTTCAGAAGTTAAAACTAAAATTGTTGAAAACAAAAATATAGAAGAGTATACTTTTCAAGGTAAACAAGATATAGCTAAAGAAATGATGGAATCTTCAAATATTTATAAAAATATAATGGAAACATGGAGCGAAGAAGATAACCCTTTAAAAGATACTTTTGTTATAAAAGTAAAAGATATTGATAAAATTACTAAAACTGCTCAAGATATTGAAAAAATATCGGGAGTTTATAGTGTTAATTACGGAGAAGGTATTATTGAAAAGTTTTTAAAAATCTTTAAAATGATTGAGAAAGCTTTGATTATAGTAGTTGTCTTGTTTGTGTTAATTACTATGTTATTAATAACTAATACTATTAAATTAACTATTTTTGCAAGGAAAAGAGAAATAGAAATAATGAGATTAGTAGGAGCTTCTAATTTTAATATTGAATTACCTTTTATATTTGAAGGTTTTATCTTGGGATTTTTCGGTTCAATATTACCAGTTATTACAATTATATATGGATATACTTATTTGTTTGATAATTTTGATGGGCAAATTTTCTCACCATTTATTAAATTAGTAGAACCAACACCTTTTGTTTACGCTATAGCTTTAATTATCTTATCTTTAGGAATATTTGTAGGTATGTTTAGTAGCTTTAGAGCTGTCAAAAAATATTTGAAAGTATAAAGGGAAGGAAAATTAATTATGAATGAAAATACTTATGTTTTTAATCAACAACCAGTAGAACAAACGCAAGAAGAGTTACCATCATATTCCAATTACTATAATCATAAACCAAGAAAATCAGCTTGGCCATTTATAATCATTTTATTATTAATTGCTGGAGTTGTTGTTGGTGTGTTGTGGCAATCAGGTTATTTTGAAAAAGAAGATAAAGAAGCATTAAAGGTGGTTCAGCAAGAAAAATTATGCAACGCTGCAATTAATTATGGTGAAAAATATTATCAAGATGAAAAAACTAATCCAGGGAAAGTTATTTATTTTACAATTTCTAAATTAGTTGGAGAAGAATTGATAAAATTGCCTGTTTATAATTATTCAATAAATGAAGAATATCCAATTAATACTTATTTAAGAATAGAAGTTTTACCAAACGGTTCTTTTTCTTGTAGTGGCGTTTTTGATACAACTAAAGATACAGAAAAACCAGTTATAACATTAAAAGGTTCTAAGGTTATGACAATTTCCTTAGGTGGTAAAGTTACGGATCCTGGATATACTGCAATTGATGATAAAGATGGAGATATTTCTGATAAAGTTGTTAGAAGTGGTAATATTAATAACAAAAAATCTGGAACTTATCATTTGTCATATCGAGTTCGAGACATTTCTGGAAACGTTTCAGATGAGGTAATAAGAACTTATATTATAAAATAAGCATCAGAAATGCTTATTTTTTATATTGCACCTTAAACTTATAATTGTTATAATATGCTTTAATCAAAAAGGAGGAATCAAAATGAAAGAAGTAGAATCTTTTTTACAAGAAAAACTTAGTAATCAATCTGTTGTTGTTGCTGCGATTTCTGGCGGACCAGATTCAATGGTACTTTTGCATTTGCTTCTTTCTTTTGCTAAAACACATCCTATTAAAATTGTTTGTGTTCATGTTAATCACAATGTTAGAAAAGCAAGTTATAAAGAAGCAACAAAAATAGAGTCTTATTGTTTTAAAAACAATATTATCTTTGAAAAAATGGTGATAGAAGATTATTCTAATGATAATTTTCAAAGTGAAGCTAGAACTAAAAGATTTAAATTTTTTCAAGGAATTTGTGAAAAATATAAATCTAAATATTTGTTAACAGCTCATCATGGAGATGATTTAATAGAAACAATCTTGATGAGAATTAATCGTGGTTCTTATTTAACCGGTTATGCTGGATTTACAAAAGAAAAAGAAATAGAAAAAGTAACGTTATTAAAACCATTAATAACTTTAACTAAAGAACAAATTTTAGCTTTCGCTAAATCAAAGAAACTTTGGTATGCAATTGATAAATCAAATAAAAATGTTAAATATACTAGAAATAGATTTAGAAAGTATATTCTTCCTTTTTTAAAAAGAGAAAATCCTGATGTTCATCTTAAATATTTAAAATTCAGTCAATTATTAACAGAAGCTAATGAATATGTTGATGAAGAAACAAAAAAACAAATAAAAAAAATTTATAAAATTAACAAATTAGATATTAAAAAAATTTTAAATCAAAAAGAGATAATTCAACATAGGATTATTGAATTGATTTTAGAAGAAATTTATCATGAAAAGTTACATTTAATTAATGATCAGCATTTTATTCAAATCAAACAAATGTTGATTTCTAAAAAACCTAATTTAATGATTAATTTGCCAGATGATATCATTGTCAAAAAAGAATACGATTTTTTATTTATAAATAAGAATGTTGTTGAATTTAAGCAATATAATATAAAAATTAAAAAAGAAACAATATTACCTAATGGAAAAACTATTAAAAAGATAAATGAAAGTAAAGATGATAATAATTATATTTGTCGTTTAGATTCTAAAGAAATAAACCTGCCTTTATCAGTACGTAATCGTCAAGAAGGAGACAAAATCATAGTAAAGGGGTTAAATGGTTCAAAAAAAATAAAAGATATATTAATAGATTCTAAAATTCCTTTAGAAAAAAGAAATAGTTGGCCAGTTTTAGTGGATGTAACTAATGAAGTTTTGTGGTTGCCAGGATTGAAAAAATCAAATTATAATAAATCAATTAAAGAAAAATATGATATAATATTAAAATATGAAGAAGAAGGAGAAAAAGCAAATGAAAAAAACAGTTAAAAAGAATTTTATTCCTTATATTATTTTTGGAATAATGGCAATTTTTATTATAATTGCTTTGGAATATGCCGATAAAAAAGTTAACGATTTAACTTATGATGAATTTGAAAAGGCATTAGTTAGTAATAAAATAGAAGAAATAGTATTGATACCTAAGGATCGAGCTAAAATATATGAAATAACAGGCAAATTAGAAAATTATAAAGAAAAAGAAACTTTTTATGTTAGGGTTCCTTATTCAGATGAAGTTATTAACAGAATATTAAAGGCTCGTGAAGAAAACAATTTTAAATTAACAACTGAAGCTGATCCAGAATCAAGTACAATTTTATTACTTTTAGTCAATGTTTTACCAATTGTATTATTATTAGGTTTAGGATTTTTCTTTTTTACAAGACAAATGAATGGCGCTAATAAGTCTTTAGATTTCGGTAAGAGTAAAGCTAAATTAAACGTTGATAAAGGAAAGATAACATTTAAAGATGTAGCAGGCTTAGAAGAAGAAAAAGAAGAAGTAAAAGAATTAATTGATTTCTTAAAAGAACCAAAAAGATTTCAAAGTTTAGGAGCAAGAATTCCTAAAGGAGTTTTATTAGTAGGCCCTCCAGGGACAGGAAAAACTTTATTAGCAAAAGCAGTGGCAGGAGAAGCCAATGTACCGTTTTTCTTTATTAGTGGTTCTGATTTCGTAGAATTATTTGTAGGAATTGGTGCGAGTAGAGTAAGAGATATGTTTAAACAAGCTAAACAAAGTGCACCTTGTTTAATTTTCATTGATGAGATAGATGCAGTTGGTCGTCAAAGAGGAACTGGTTTAGGTGGAGGACACGACGAACGTGAACAAACTCTAAATCAATTATTGACTGAAATGGATGGGTTTGGAGCAAATGAAGGTATTATTATTATTGCCGCGACTAATAGACCAGACGTTTTAGATCCTGCTTTATTAAGACCAGGAAGATTTGATCGTCAAGTAACAGTGAATTTACCAGATATTAAAGGTAGAGAAGAAATTCTTGAAGTTCACGCTAAAAATAAAATTTTAGTGCCAACTATAACTTTAAATAATTTAGCAAGAAGAACAGTTGGATTTAGTGGAGCGGATTTAGAAAACTTATTAAATGAAGCAGCTCTTTTAGCAGTAAGAAGAAAGAAAAAAGCAATTACAATGTCAGAAATTGATGAGGCAACAGATCGTGTTTTAATGGGTCCCGCTAAAAAAAGTAAAAAATATACAGAAAAAGAAAAGAAATTAGTAGCATATCACGAAGCAGGACACGTTGTTTTAGGATTAAAATTAAATGATGCTAACGATGTTCAAAAAGTAACGATTATTCCTCGAAGCTATGCAGGCGGTTATGCCATGATGGTTCCAAAAGAAGAAAGATATACAAGTACTAAAAATGAATTACTAGAGCAAATCATTGGTTTATTAGGAGGAAGAGTTTCAGAAGAATTAATTTTTGGAGAAATAACTACAGGAGCTCATAATGATTTTGAAAAAGCTACTAAGATAGCTAGAAGCATGGTTACAGAATATGGTATGAGTGATTTAGGACCTATGCAATTGGAGCATCAACAAGAGGCGGCTTTCTTAGGAAGAGATTATAATAAAAGTCGAAACTTTTCTAATGAAGTAGCTCATGAGATAGATATTGAAATGAGAAAAATTATTACTGAATGTTATGAAAAAGCGACAAAAATATTGAAACAAAATAAAAAATTATTAAATTTAATAGCTAATACTTTAGTAGAGTATGAAACTTTAACTAAAGAAGATATTGAATACTTAGTTGAAAATGGTAAAATGCCAGAAGAAGACAAAAATTAAAAAACTTGACTTTATATAGGTTAAGTGATAATATAATGCGTGAAAAGAGGGCGGTAATTATGGAAAACAGTATTAGATATAATATTTTTAACGAAGCAGATGGTTTTTATTTAGCTTATATTGATAATAAAGCAAAAACAGTAAAAATTACTAAAACGGATAATTTAGAAAAAGCTAAAGAGGAACTTACAAAACTTTATAATGATATAGGAATCAAAATTGAATTTTCTTCTACAATTTCTAGTTTACAAATTTTAAAAAATCGAGGTTATGAAATTTTGGAAAACGGAGAAAAAATGTATAACAACCAAATAATTGAAAGCGATTTTGAAGAATCAGCAGTTTTGGATCATATAATAGCACCAAAAACTCAAGAAAAAGTAGCTGAAGAAAACAGAAGAAAATGGAAAGTAATCAGAAGAGTAAGTGCAACTTTAGGAGCGTCAATTATTTTAGTTAGTGCAACAATAGGAATATCTAGATGCATTGATAAAAATAAAAATCAAAAAAATAATGATACAACAACTCCAACAACAACTCCAACAACAACTGTTGGAGCGCCAACAGAAACAACTCCAACAATGACTAGCGAGACAGAAGTGGTTGTTCCAACTGAATTTTCAGAAGAAGAAATCATAGAAAGAGTACCAGATCCAAGAATGGAAGAATTAAAAATTCAATATGAAAATGGTGAACTAAGCTTTGATTTAAGTAATCCAGAAGTTTTAGCAACTAAATTCCAAGAATTTTACAAACATTTTGAAGGCTCTACAGTTTCAAGTACTGAAGCTTTAGTATATTTCTTAGCACTTAACGATATGAGAATCGATGGTTATGATTTTACTGTAGTTGATCAATATATTAATAAAGTTAATCTTGCGATAACTCAATATCAAGGTGTAGAACCAGAATTTTCTCAATTTGTTGCAAGCAAAACAGATGCAGATTTTATAAATGCGATGGTAAAACCAATGTATGAATATAAAAATGCTGTTCTTATGGGAGAAACAGATGAAGCTATAGTTAATAAAGCTATAGAATATTTTGCAACAATCACATATGGAATTCAAACTCTACAACCAATATATCCAAATCAAGAAAAACCAGAATATGTTGTTTATTATGAACAATTGAGTCCAAGCCAAAAGGCTGTTATGTCAAATTTAGCGGCTCATTCATTGAATCAACCTGCTAATGATAAAAAACCATTTTTCAACATTGCTGATCTTGTTCCTGCTATTCAATTACCAGGAATTCATCTGGTAATAGATGAATTGACAATTCAAGCAATTTTTGAATTTTATGGAGGGCCACATAACATTCAACCAGGAGAAGATCAAACAACAGATACTTATTTAGGAGAGCAAGGACATTCTCACAGAGAAATGACATCTTTCTCTAATGAATACATAAATTCAGTATATTGTAGTCAAGATTTAGCAAATAAAATAGCTGAAGCAACAAAAACATTAAGTTAAAAAGTGATTTATATCACTTTTTTTTGTAAACAAAAAGTCAATTGTATTATTTAAAGTTTTAAAATAAAAAAAACAATGATATAATATTATATATTATAGAGGTGGTGAAATTAAATGGAAGAAAAACCTAAAGCTCTTAAAGTAGTTTTTAAAGATGGAGAAGATGAATTAGGTTCAATTGTTTGTTTAGGTGGAGGTAAAATAAGTTCCTCAAGTCCTTTCTCATATGTACCTACAGCTGGAGGAATTTCTTATTCAGCTAAACCGATCGATCTTTCAAAAACATTGGAAGAAAGACAAGCTGAAAAAGAAGCTGAAATAGCTATGGAAAAAGAGAAATATTCGAAAATGGGATATGATTTACATTATATAACTTATCCAATTGAAGCTAAAAATTTTAACGAAATTAGAAACACTTTGCCAGAGTTGGTTAAAGAAAAATATGAAGAAATTTTCGGAAAATTGGAGGCAACAAAAGAAAATCAACATATTACAAATCCTTATCCAATTGAAGAAAAGCAAACTATTTTTGAAAGAGTTAAAAACTTAAAGGT
>JAAZBI010000032.1 GCA_012513875.1 Mollicutes bacterium | reverse complement strand
TGGTTAAAGAAAAATATGAAGAAATTTTCGGAAAATTGGAGGCAACAAAAGAAAATCAACATATTACAAATCCTTATCCAATTGAAGAAAAGCAAACTATTTTTGAAAGAGTTAAAAACTTAAAGGTTTTTTCTGGAATGGAATATGTTAAAAAATTAGCAACTGAAATATCAAAAAGCAGATAAAATCTGCTTTTTTATTGTGAGGTAAAAAATGATTATTAATAAAGAATGGGACAATATTTTAAAAAAAGATTATCAAAAAGAATATTTTTTGAATTTGAATAAGTTTTTAAATAAAGAATATTCAGTTAAAATAATTTTTCCTAAAAAAGAAAATATTTTTAAAGCTTTTCAACTAACTAGTTTTAAAAAGATAAAAGTTGTAATTATTGGTCAAGATCCTTATCATGGAATTAATGAAGCTTTAGGTTTAGCATTTGCTGTTCCACAAGATCAAAAACTGCCTCCTAGTTTAAAAAATATTTTTAAAGAATTAGAAAGAGATTTAAAAATAAAAAGGACTAATCCTAATTTAGAAGATTGGGCAAAACAAGGGGTTTTATTGATTAATAATTGTTTAACTGTAGAGAAAGATAAGCCAGGATCACACCGAAATAAAGGATGGGAAATATTTGTTGATGAAATAATTAAACAAATAAATAACCAAAAAGAGAATGTTGTTTTTATTTTGTGGGGTAAATCCGCTCAAGAAAAGGAAAAGTTAATTGATTCAAATAAACATTATATAATAAAATCTTCTCATCCCTCTCCTTTTTCTTATAAAAAAGGGTTTGAAGGAAGCAAACCTTTTTCAAAAACAAATAATTATTTGATTAGTAAAAATAAAAAACCTATTATTTGGTAATATATGTAACGATCTAGTTGAAAATTAAAGTTAAATATGATATGCTTAAAAAGCATTAAATGGCGGTTATGGTGAAGTGGTTAACACGCTAGATTGTGGCTCTAGTATTCGTGGGTTCGATTCCCACTAGTCGCCCCATTGTGAAATCTGCTCGAACTTTTCGAGTTAAGATAAATAACTAATCCAAATTTGGGTTAGTTTTTTTGTTGTTAAAAGCTATCTTACTTTAAAAAGAAAGGATGGAAACAATGGTAAATATTATTAAGGAAGAAATTACATTAGAAGAATCACTTAAAAAGAAAATTGAGTTTATATGCAATTTTACTAATAATAAACCTACTATTATAAATGGTAGTATTAGAAAAATTGATAAGACTAATTTAACTTATATTGAGCCACATAGAATAATAATTAAAAATATAACATTTTTAGCATTTAATTATTCTAATGAAATATTTATTGAAAATTTATCTAATAAGATTAAATTATCAGAACTAGAAGATTATTTAAAAACTATCTAAATACTATTTATTCCCTAATCATGGAATTGACAAATCATAAAAAAGTGATATTATAAATAACCAATGAAAGAGGTATTCTCTAGAAAGAGAGGTACATCTATGATAAAACATATACATAAGCAAAAATTTTATAATATTGAATTAATTGAGGAGTCAGTAGTATTTAGCCTTTATTAAATACTATTGTCTCCTCTTTTTTAGTAAAAGGAGTTGAAGTATATGAATAATGAGAAGAAAGTTGCAGGATTATACATTAGGGTTAGTACCGAAGATCAAGCACGTGAAGGATTTAGTTTACCAGAACAAGAAAAAAGATTAAGAGCAATGTGTGAGTATAAAGGTTATGAAATATATAAACTTTATAAAGATGCTGGTATAAGTGCTAAAGATATGAATAGACCTGCATTTGAAGAATTATTACAAGATATAAGAGAAAAGAAATGTAATACTATTGTAGTATTAAAACTAGATAGACTAACTCGTTCAGTATATGATATGGAATTTATAATGAAGTTCCTAGAAGAAAATGATGCATATTTAGATTGTGCTAATGAAGAAATAAATACAACTAATTCAAGTGGTAAAATGGTTGCTAGACTTTTAACAACTGTTTCACAAAATGAAATAGAAAGGACAAGTGAAAGAACTAAATTTGGTTTAGCTGGAGCAATAAAAGAAGGACACATTCCAGGCAAAAATCCATTAGGTTATAAAAGAGATGGTAAAAAGTTAGTAATTGATCCATTAACAAAAGATATAGTTAAAAGAATATATGATTTATATTTTGAAGGAAAAAGTTATTCTAATATTGCTACTATCTTTAATCAAGAAGAAGTATTAGGAAAAACAAATTGGCGGGATACAGGAATACTTCGTATTATTTCAAATGAAATTTATAAAGGTGATTTTGTATCTGGTAAAACATTTAATAAACCTGTTTATTATGAAAATGTAGTTGAACCTATTATATCAAAAGAACTATGGGAAAATTGCCAAGTT
>JAAZBI010000031.1 GCA_012513875.1 Mollicutes bacterium | reverse complement strand
GAATATACAGGTATTTTTAAAGACAAAAATTTAATCGTTATTTTAGCTGAAGCTTTTGATCCAATTGGAGTAGATGAAACAATAACACCCACTTTATATAAATTAGTTTATAGTGGATTTGAATTTAAAAATTTTTATGCACCACTTTTCATTAGTACTATCGATGGAGAATTTTTTCAACAGACTTCATTATTACCTAATTCAGTTGGAACTAATTGGAGTATGAAACAATCAATAGGTAAATATTTACCTTATACTTTCGGTAATATCTTTAAAGATTTAGATTATAAAACTACGGCTTTTCATAATGGGGGTTATACTTATTATTCGCGTCATCTTTCGGTTCCTAATCTTGGTTATAGCAGATATATAGCTTGTGGTAATGGTTTAAATATTAATTGTAAACAATGGCCAAAAAGCGATTTAGAAATGATGCAAAAATCTATTCCTATGTATATTAATGAAGATAAATTTATGACTTACTATATTACTATTAGTGGCCATTTAAATTATACTAGAGTTGGTAATATGATGGTTTCTAAGAATTGGTCTCAAGTTAAAGAATTACCTTATTCAGACATAATTAAAGGCTATATAGCAACTCAAATTGAATTGGATAAGGCATTAGAGTATCTAATAGAACAATTAGAGGCTAAAGATAAATTAGAGGACACAGTAATAGTATTGTGTACGGATCATTATCCTTATGGGTTAGAATTAGAAGAAATAAATGAGATTGCCAATCCTGTTCGAGATAATAATTTTGAAAAACATCGTTCTCATTTAATAATTTGGAATAGTGAATTAGAACATAAAGAAATTGAAACATTAAGTAGTAATATTGATGTTTTACCGACAGTATTAAATTTGTTTGGAGCAAATTATGACTCAAGATTATATATGGGTAAAGATATTTTGTCTGATGATGAAGAAAGATTAGTTGTTTTTTCTAATCGAAGTTGGATAAGTGAACAAGGTAGATATAATTTTTTAACTAAAGAATCATCACCAAAATTGAGTTCAGAGTATATATCTAGTGTTAATCAGGATATATATAATCGTTTTAAAATATCAAAATTAATAATAGATAAAAATTATTATCAGATATTAAAAAATAAAGATTAATCTTTATTTTTTAATTATTTGACAAATAAAAATATTTAATTATAATATAACAAAAAACAGGGGGATCAAGAAATGATATATAGAGTAAAGATTAATAGCAATACTTATGAAACAAAGAGATATTTAGATAGTTTTTTAGAAAACAGTAAAGTTTTAACAGAAGATAGTGTTGAATATAAAAAATTAAAACAAAATAGAGGTCTTTATAGAAATTTTCGTAATATTATGAAGTTTCTTAATAAAAAAGATTATAATTATCAAACTGATTTAAATTTAGTGTTAAAAGAAATTAATTCTTTAGATGAATTACCATATTTTTTTAATTTATTTGTTGATAAAATTTCTAGTATTGAAGAATTTAGTACGGATTATCAATATTTAGATGTCTTAAAAAAATTAGAACAAAACATTTCTAAAAAAGATTATAATTATCCAACAATATTTTTAATTGCATATTTAGATAATTTATTTCAAAAACATTTTTCACCTTTATCTTCACAAAAATTAGAAGAATTTTTTAAAAATACTTTTCTTGAATCAAAAGAAAATAGTTTTTTATTAAATTTTCAAATTGATATTGATAAGAAATCAATTGATTTTCAAAAAATTTGGTTTGATCGTTTAAAAATAGCTTTTCAATATTTTTGGGAATCAAAACATTTATGTTTTGATTGTCAAAGAGTAAAAGGATTAAATTGTCTTAAAGTAAAATCTCCAACTAAATTCTCTATAGATAGATTTCCTTTTATAGAAAATGGAGTTCAAGAAGTAGTTACTAAAGAGGACAATTTAAATTATCCTCTTTATAAAGGAGAGTTTATAAAAACTTTTATTGTATCTGAATGTGAAGATTTTATATCAGAACTTTCTCAAAAAAGAGAAACTGGTATTAGTTTAATAAAAAAAGCAAATTAATTTATTTGCTTTTTTTGTTTATTTTTTAAAATAAATAAAACTATTCCAATTAAGATAACTGCGCCTATTCCAATATAAATAATTAAACTGTTAG
>JAAZBI010000030.1 GCA_012513875.1 Mollicutes bacterium | reverse complement strand
TGTAATAACCTGAACTCTTAAAACTTTCGTCATCTTTATATTCGATACTAGCATCTACATCTGTATTATATAATTCTAAATTATCTAAATAACTTACTATTCCTGTATCTGTTCCATAGTCTGTTGTGATTAATACTTTACCATCTTCTAAGAAAACACAATCTTCTATGGAATATTGTTCTCCTGTTCTAGTTATTACAGTATCAAAGTTTTTTAAATCAAAGATATAATCTGCTCTTAAATCTTCAACAACTGTTGTTTCTGTTGGATTTGTTGAAATAACAGATCCATTTACATCTGTCATTGTTGTTGGATCTATAACAATTGTTTCTCCATTAACATCTGTGATAGTTGTTACTGGATCACCACTATTATAACTACTACTATCTGTTGTAATCTTTTGATCTAATTTACAACTCGATAAAAAGATTACTCCTGTTAATAATGCTGTCATCATTATTTTAAAATCTTTTTTAATATCTTTTCTTTCAATTACTTTTTTCATTTTTTACCCACCTTTTTAATTTTTTTATTTTTGTTTATTATATATCTTTTATTTTATTTGTCAATTTATATTCTTATTATATCATTTTTTCTTTGTAATTTAAAAAAAGAAATAAAATCTATTTCTTTTTTAAATTTCTATAAAATTAATCAAAGTAACAACGCCCACTACTTAAAGTTGGACTTATTGTTGTCCCACTGTCGTTTGTTCCAGAATTATTACATGTTCCTCCACTTGCTGTTGGATCTGGTCCTCGTGTCCATTCCCTACATTGAATTGGTTCTGCCATGTAATAACCTTCACCTCCGAGAGAATTACAATTATCTCTATCTTCACTCCAAGATTCTTCTCCTCTTCTTGAAAAAATAGTTCCTCCATCATTTTGATCATTCCAACCATGACCAAATGTTGGTGTCTCATTGAAAATTCCTAAATCAGTTCCGAATTGAGCAAAACCTGTTGCATTTTTAGTATAACATCCTTTGGAAGGCCTGTATGCTAGCAAAGTAGTACTTCTAACATTATCTGAACCAGTTTGATAATCACCGCAAATTTCAGCGATATCTAAAACACTTTCTCTAATTCCTCTACATACTGGTTCTCCTGTTCCATCTGGGTCATCTTTTGATAATGCATAACCACTTGGGCATGAATACGTTGGATTTGTTGCATAATACCAATGTTTGAACATTACTTGTTGTGGCCCAGTTGTATGACTACCATAAATATTAGTAAATGTTATTTCGCAAGTAACTACATTTATCCCTCTATCTAATTCATTAATATTAGTTACTAATGCATTATCTCGAGCTCTTCGACATTCTATATTAACATCATTTATATTTTGACTTGGATGAACATAATATTCTGTTGTGTAATAATCTAAGATTGGTTTTGATAAACCATATCGGATTGATACTATTGAATTTGTTGGCTCTAATATCAATATCGGTTCTCTTTCTAATGATTTTACTATGATATCAGATTGAGTATTATTATAATCAAAATAATAGCCACTTGAATCATTATCTCCACCTATTCTTGTGTCTAAGTTATATGTATCATAACTTGTTAAATTATTATAATTAGATACATCAAATTGTGTTCCTTTAGCTCTTGCCGTTCCGGTTACACCACTTGAATAATATATACTAGTTGTAGCACCTGAACTTGCATAACCATAACCTTTACCCGAGTTAGAATGTGAAGAATTAATAGTTCCTGCTTCTACAACCCCAGTAACTATTCCCTTATTCCATCCAACAGTACCACCTATATCACCAAAATTATTTCCTTCCAGATTAATATTTACTAATAAATTTGTAGCATTTTTACTTACAACATTATAACCAACTACGCCTCCAGCACATTCTCCAAAAGAAGTTATATTTCCTTGAACAGATATATCACTTACTGTTCCATTGTTATAACCAGTAATTCCTCCAGTATAAGTATTACCTTTTAAATTTAAATTAATTATATTTATACCTCTTAT
>JAAZBI010000029.1 GCA_012513875.1 Mollicutes bacterium | reverse complement strand
CCTTTAATTAGTTTTAAAGCTTTAGCGCTTTATTATAGTTTATGGTCAAATATTGATTCAATCAATATTATGAGTGTTGAGTTTAATCATCGTAATTTAATGAATATGACGGGTTTTAGCATAGATGAAATAATTGAGTCTCGTCACAAGTTAGAAGCGATAGGGTTGCTAAAAACAGCATTTAAGAAAGGAACAACTAATGTTTATGTTTATCAATTATATTCTCCTTTGAGTGCTGAAGAATTTTTATCTCATCCTTTTTTAAATCCCCTATTACAAAATACTTTAGGAATTAGAGAATATAAAAGAATAGTTAATGAATTTAAATTACCTAAAATAGATTTATCTAAATATGAGGATATAACTTGTTCTTTTTCTGATATTTTTTCTACTGATAATTTAATTCATAATTCTATTGAAGAAGAAATAAAAAGAAGAGAAGTTAATAAAATAGCTATTGTTAATGAAATTGATTTTAATTTTATAAAAGAATCTTTACCTAGAGATTTAATTTCTCATAGTTTATTTACTGATTCTGTTAAAGAATTAATATCGAGTATTAGTTATTTATATCAAATAGACAACGTTAGTTTAATTGGATTAATTAGAAATTCAATCAATGAAAAAGGTTTAATTGATGAACAAAAGTTTGTTGATATAACTCATAAATATTATATGTTTGAAAATGATAATAATGTTCCTCGACTAATTTATACAAATCAACCTCAAGAATTAAGAACTAATTTAAAAGATAATTCTTTACGTTCAAAAATGATTAATACATTTGAAGCTTTAACCCCATATGATTTTTTAAGAGGAAAATATAATGGTGCTAATCCAACTAGTGTTGATATTAAATTAGTTGAATCTTTATTATTAGATTTAAAATTATTACCCGGAGTAATTAATGTCTTAATTGATTATGTTTTAAGAATTAATGATTATAAATTAAATAAAAACTTTGTCAATACTATAGCAGGTCAATGGAAAAGATTAAATATTAAAACTGTAGAAGCTGCTATGAAACAAGCTGAAAAGGATCATAAAAAATATAAAGAGTATAAACAAACTACAAAAGTTAAAACTTTAAATGCAGAAAAGGTTCCTGATTGGTTTGATAAAAAAATTAAGGAAGAAAAACTATCTCAAGAAGAAGAAAACAAAATTATTGAAAAATTACAAAAATTTTCTTAGGAGGATCTATGAAAAAAGTAAAACAAGCTATAAATCTTAATCAAGATAAACAAGATTTATTATTAGAATATAGTAAAGCTGTTAAAGATGATAAATTTAAAAAATTAGTTAAAACAATCTCTTTATCAGAGGATGAATTAATTAAATATACTTCTAAAATACAAACGGCAGCGATAGAATTAGATCATTGTTTAAATTGTGAGAATCTATGTTCATGTAAAAATGAAGTTAAAGGGTATAAATATACTCCTGAAGTAATAAATGGTAGTTTAACTTTTTCTTATAATGTTTGTCCTTATTTACAAAAAGATTTACAAGAAAATTCTTATCAAAATAATTTATATTATTTTGATATTCCAAAAGAAATAAGAAATGCTAAAATGAGCGAAATATATCCTTCAGATAAAAAAAGATTAGACGTTATCGAATATTTAACTGACTTTATAGATAAATATCCAAAAGTTGAAAAAGGTCTTTATTTAAATGGAAATTTTGGTAGTGGTAAAACATATTTAATTTCAGCTATGTTTAATGAAATGGCTAAAAAAAATATCAAGGGAGCTATAATTTATTTTCCTGAATTTTTAAGATCATTGAAAGCATCTTTTGATAATAATTATGCGGATAAATTTAATTATATTAAAAAAGTAGAGTTGTTATTAATCGATGATATAGGAGCTGAAAACTTAACCGCTTGGGCACGTGACGAAATATTAGGATCATTGCTTCAATATCGAATGCAAGAAGGACTATTAACTTTTTTTACTTCGAATATGAGTATTTTAGAATTAGAAAAACATTTATCTTTAACCACTAATGGAGTTGATAAAATAAAAGCTAAAAGAATAATTGAAAGAATTCAACAATTAACAACAGAAAAGACATTAATTAGTAAAAATTATCGACAATAAAAATTTTGAGGGGGGTTCATTTTTGGCAAAACATCGTTATAAACATTTACATGATAAAATTATTGCTAATTTAGAAAAAAATAATTTTTCACAAACATTTATTTATGAAATTTTACATTATATGACTACTACTTTTGAAAAATCTAATTTTGATCACATTTTAGAACATTTTGATTTTTGCAAAGATGCTTTCTTTTATCTTCAAAATGGTATCATTGTTAATGATCGAAAAATTGATTCGAATATTAGAGATTTAATTTTAGAACTTAGTATCGTTTTAGAAGCTAAGAAGTTTTCTTTTCAAAAAAAATCTTTATTAGAAATAAAAAATATCGACATTTTTTTAGAGTATAGTTATGAATTACAGAAAAATCTTTATGGATTCAAAATAATTGATGAAAAAAAATATAATGAGATTTATCAAACTATTTTATACAATCGAAATGTGTTGTTATCTAAATATTTGTTAAATTTTTATTTTCAACAATTACAAAAAGATAAAGAATTAAATAATTTTGTAGTTGAATTGATTAAAAAATACGAATTTACAATTGAACAAACAAAAGATAATGAAGAAGATTATAATTATTTTTCTTTAATTTTAGATTATATTATTGAGTTATATAATGAAGGTTTATCTAAAAATTATATAAATTCTATTTTAAATAATATTTATAAAAATTTAATTGTTAGTAAAAACCAAAACATTATTATGTATTTAGAAGACATTAAAAACAAGATCGAAAAATTAAACAATAAAACAAAAAAGCGTATTACTGTTTTTAACAATTCTGATTTTAATAAGCTATCTAATATCTTAAATTATTCTTCTAATAATAATGATTTTTATTATGACGAAAACATTATTACAATTGATCCACCTCAAGCTGAAAATTTAGATGATGCACTTTCTTTAAAAATAGATAATAAAGGCAATTATGAAGTGGGTTTATATATTACAGATGTAAGCTCAGAAATAATGTTTGGTACTAATTTAGATGCGATGGCATTTGAAAGCTTTCAATCACATAATAGAAAATGTTCAATTTTTCCCAAAGAAATTTCTTTAGGAAAGTGTTCTTTACTACCAGAACAGAACCGAAAAATAGTAGCTTGTTTTATTAAGTTCAATCAAAACGGTGATATGTTAAGTTATGAATTTAATAAAGGATATATTAATATAAAAGCAGAAAATAGATTTTCTTATGAGAGAGCTAATAAGATTTTAGCTAATAAATTTTTTGATGATAAATCAACTGACACTTTAAGACATTTAAGTGATTTATCAAAAAAAGGTTTCTTTTCAAAAATAAAACATAATGTTGAATATTCTCCTTCAGAAATGATTATTGCAAAATTTATGTCAATGTATAATATCTTAGTTGCTCAAGAAATGATTTCCAAAAAAATACCCGCCATTTATCGCGCTAGAGATTATTCTGGTGATTTAGATTTAACTGTTGTTTCACCTTATTTAGCATTATTAACTTCAAATAATCAAAATTTAAAAAACAATAGTCGAGTAATTCTGTCTCAACCTTATTATACAACTGATTTGAAAACTCATTGTGATAAAAATTCTCAATTTTATATACAAGTCACATCTCCTTTAAGAAGATATTTTGATTTGATTAATCAAAGACTTTTTTCAGTGGTTTTTGATGAAGAATCTTTAAATCTAATTATGAATAAAGATTATGAAATAGCATTAAAAAAATATCTGGGAAGTTTAGTTACTTTAAATAATGAAAAAAATGTGTATATATTAAAAAGAGATAAAATTCATTTTTAAAAACTAACAAATAGTGATATACTTATATAGTAAATAGAGGAGGACATATGACAAATATTAAGACTGATGAAAAATTAAATCTTATAAATCATAGTTGTGCTCATTTGCTGGCACAAGCTATTAAAAGACTTTATCCTCATGCTAAATTCTGGGTTGGCCCAGTAATTGAAGAGGGTTTTTATTACGATATGGACTTAGGTAATGATGTAATAAAAGAAGAAGATTTAGAAGTTATTGAAAAACAAATGAAAAAAATTAGTAAAGATGGAAAGAGAATCTATCGTGAAGAACTAACAAAAGTTGAAGCTTTAGAAAAATTTAAAAATGATGAATATAAAATTGATTTAATTAATAATTTTTCTGATGAAGAAAAAATCACTTGCTATACTCAAGATGATTTTACTGACCTTTGTCGAGGCCCTCATGTTGCAACGGTAAAAGAATTAAAATATTTTAAATTATTAAAAGTTAGTGGAGCTTATTGGAAAGGTGACATAAAAAATAAAATGTTGCAACGTGTTTATGGAATTTGTT
>JAAZBI010000028.1 GCA_012513875.1 Mollicutes bacterium | reverse complement strand
TTCAAAGTGTTATATCCAATTGAAATTGCCTCTGCATCACTTAAAATACTATCTGATCCTAAAATTTCAATTCCAAATTGAGTATGTTCACGAAGCCTTCCGGCTTGTGGTCTTTCATAACGAAAAGCAGAAGAAAAATAATATAATTTTTTAGGTTGATTTGAATCAGCATACATTTTATTTTCGATAAAACTTCTAACTACTCCAGCTGTTCCTTCAGGTCTTAACGTTAATTCACGATTAGATCTATCTAAAAAATCATAAGTTTCTTTAGTAATAATATCTGTTGTTTCACCAACTCCTCTTTTGAATAAATCTGTTTGTTCAAAAGTAGGAGTTTTTATATATTCAAAATTAAATTTTTTCATTATCTCATTGATTAAACTTTGAATATAAATAAATTTTTTACCATCATTACCATATAAATCAATTGTTCCTTTTGGTTTTTGAATCATAATGTCACCTCTTTATTTAATCATCGATTTTTTTCTTTAAATGTTCGATTCCTGAATCGATTTCTTCATCATAGAATCTTAAAGTTGTTAATATAATTATTGTTACTGGTAAAGCAATTACGATACCAATAAAGCCTGCTATCATACCACCTGCAAAAACTGCAAATACGCTTAATAAAGCTGGAACTTTGTTTGATTTTGCATATATTTTTGGTGCTGTAAAATAACCATCAATATTAGGAAAAATTAAAGCTACTATAACAGAAAAAATTAGTAATTGAGGACTTATTACAGATGCTGTGATAATTGCAATTATACCTAATATAATTCCCCCAAAATAAGGAATAAACGTTCCAAATCCTGCCAAGATTCCTAATAACAAGAAATATGGATGACCAATAATATAAAACACTAAAGTATATTCGATAAAAATGATTAAAGCAAATAAACAAAAAGCATTAATATATTTATGAATAGCATCATCTAAAGTTTCAAAATACTTAAATGTTTTTTTATTTTTAAGTCTCTTCAAGAATTTTTCAAAACGATCACGAATATTATCCATATCAAATAAGAAATAAATAGTTGCAATAATAACGATTAATAAATGTGCTACAAAATTTAAAGAACTACTAATAAAATTAATAAACCCTTGAGAAACCATCTTACTTAAATCACCAGTTATATCTGTTGCAATCATTTCAATTGATTTAGATAAACCCATTAAATTTAAATCAAATTTTACTGAAATATCTCGTATAAAATCATTGATTGTTACAAACAATGCTTGGGTTTGATTAAACATCATTGGTAATATTGAAGGAATTAAAACCCATAAAAAGATCGTTATAAATAATAAGATACTAACAAAAATTATTGATAAAGCTATCTTTTTAGGTATTCCTTTTCTAATTAAAAATTTTAATAATGGATTAAGAATGTAAGCCAAGACAAAACCAATTAAAAAAGGTAAAATTATCGCACAAATTCTTGAAACGACTCCTAACCATAATCCTCTCATAATCCATACTAAGAAAATTATTAACAATAATAATAAAGTATTAATTAATTTAAAATTAATTTTTTTCATTTTTTCTCTCCTTACTATCTATAATAATAGTTATTGGTCCTTCATTAATCGATTTAATTTTCATTTCAGATTGAAAAATTCCTTCTTCAACATTTAATCCAGCTTCTCTTAATTTTTTGTTAAATAGTTGATAATATTCGTTTGCCGTCTCACTTTTCATAGCTTGATCATAACTTGGTCTTCTTCCTTTCGAAACATCAGCATAAAGTGTAAATTGAGAAATCGATAAAATTTTAGAACCACAACTATTAATATCTAAATTCATTATATCATCTTTATCAGAAAAAATTCTTAAAAATTTTATTTTATTTACAACATAATCCATATCTTCAATTTGATCATTTATATTAAAACCAACATAAACTAACAAACCATAATCAATGGCTCCTACTTCTTTAGAATCAACTTCTACAGAGGCATCTCTAACTCTTTGAACAACTGCTCTCATTTAATCACTCTCTCTACACTGTTTACTTTGTCTAATTGATTTAAGCCACTAATTAATTTATTTAATTTTTCTTTGTTTTCAACTAAAACAATTAAATCATATGCGTAGTATTCTAATTGATTAATAGTATTAATCGATTGAACTGAAATATTTAAATTGTTTGTTTTTGCTAATATCTCTAACATAATATTTTCTTTAAGATCTGTTTGAACAATCAAATTTGCCGGAAATTTTTTATTAAGATCTGGATTCCATTGAACTTCTAAAATTCTTTCATCAATATCTTTAATATTAGGACAATCACTACGATGAACACTGATTCCATTACCTTTAGTAATATATCCAATTATTTTATCTCCAGGTATTGGCATACAACATTGAGCTAAATTAACTTTTATTTCATCAATACCCGCAACAATAACATCGTTTTTACTAACATAATCTTTAATCATCGAAGCTGATAATTTATCTGCTAAAAATTTTTCTGGAGTTTTAACTTCTTTTTGAACTAAATTTAAGACAGTAGAAACATTAATTTTACCAATTCCTAACCAATTATATAATTCTTCGATATTATCTAATTTTAAATTATCTAAAACAAGATTAATATTTTCTTCTGAGAAAAATTCACTAAAAGTTTTTTTCATTTTTCTTAATTCTTTTAATAAAATATCCTCACCTTTTTTAATGTTTTGACTTTTGTCTATTTTACTAAAATAATTTTTAATTTTGTTTTTAGCTTGAGCTGTTACAACAATCTTTAACCATTCTTTTTTTGGACCATGAGGTATAGAAGTCGTATTTATTTTAATAATATCTCCATCATTTAATTTATAATTAAGAGTTACAATATTATCGTTAACAATTGCTCCAATCATTCTTTCAGCTACTCCACTATGAACTCGATATGCAAAATCAATTGGAGTGCTACCCTTAGGTAATTCAATAACATCACCTTTAGGAGTATATACATAAATATTTTTATCGATGATCTCACATTGAATATTCTTTTCAAATTCTTTTAAATCATCAGTATCTTGATTTAATTCAATTATTGAACGAAAAACTTGTAATTTTTGTTCAATAAAATCTTTATAATTAGCACCTTTTTCTTTATATGAAGCATGAGATGCTATACCATACTCAGCTATTCTATCCATTTCATAAGTTCTAATTTGAATTTCAAATAAATTATCACCGACACCAAAGACAGTAGTATGAAGTGATTGATACATATTTTCCTTAGGATTAGCTATATAATCTTTAAATCTTTTAGGAACAGGTTTATATTTAGAATGAATCAAACCTAATGCTAAATAACATTCTGAAACTGTATTTACATAAATACGCAATCCTAAAATATCATAAATATCTTCAAATTTTTTTCCTTTAGTAATTTTATTATAAATACTATAAATACTCTTTGAACGACCTTTTATTTCATATTCAATGTTATTTTCTTTTAAGATTTGACCTAAACTTTCTTTCATATCAAAAACAGCTTGATCTCTTTCAACCTTACTATTATTTAACCATTGAACAACTTCATCATAGGCTGTTTTATTTAAATATTTTAATGATAAATCTTCTAATTCATGTTTGATTTGATATATACCAAGATGATGAGCTATAGGAGCAATAATATCTAAGGTCTCCTTAGCTTTCTCTTTTTGCTTATCAGCAGGCAACGCCCATAATGTTCTCATATTATGAAGACGATCTGCTAATTTAATATAAATAACTCTTACATCTTCACATAAACCAACTAAAATTCTCTTATAATACATAGTTGTATAGTTTCCTTTAATATTAATTGGTATTTTATTAATTTTAGTTATACCTGCTACTAATTTAATTATTTCTCCAGGAAAGACATCTTTTAATTCTTCAATTGTAATGTTTCCTAAATTAATTGTTTCATGCAAAAAAGAAGCAGCTAAAGTTTGATAATCTGCTTTTAATGTTGTTAAAATCAAAACAATGTTTAAAGGATGATCAATATATTCAGAGCCATCCATTCTTATTTGTCCGCAATGTTTTTCCAAAGCATATTGATATGCTTTATCAATAACTTTTAATTCTTCTTTTTCTATAATATATTTTTTTATTTCTGAAAAAACTATATCATAATTTATTTTATTTTCCAAAATAACACTCCTTAAGAATTAATGCCTTTTATTTTTATTTCTTCAATTACTTCTTTTTTTACAAACGATTTAATTTTTCTTTTAGTAGTCAATATATACCAAATTGGAGATGCAATAAATATTGAAGAATAACATCCAGCTATTAACCCAATGAACATAGCAATATTGAAATTAAATATTTGTGCTGAACCAAACAACAATAAAGCCACAACCGGTATTAAAGTTGTCACCGAAGTTAATAATGAACGTTTCATTGTAACTCCTAAGCTCTTATTAATAACTTCGTCTAATTTATTATTATTAAGGTTTTCTTCTCTGATTCTATCAAAAACAACTACAGTATCGTTAATTGAATAACCAACAATTGTTAAGATAGCTGCAATAAATATAGTATCTACTTCAATTTTAAAGATGCTAAACATTGCTACAACAAAGAATGCGTCATGTATTAAAGCTAAAATACCTGCTACTGCAAAATTAAATGTAAATCTGAAAGAAACATAAATAATAATGCCAATAAAAGCAAGTAATGTAGATAATATAGCATTTTTAATTAACTCTTGTTTCACTACTGTTGATACTGATCCACTTTCTACTGTTGCTTTATATTTTTCTTTAAAATGATCACTAATTTCTACAATTTTTGAATCTTTTAAAATTTTTCCTATTTTAACATAATTTGATTTTTCATCAATCCTACTTAATTCAATATCCTTAAAACCTAATTCTTGATAACTAGCTTTTATTTCTTTTTCACTAATTTTATTAGCAGTAATTGTAAAATCCGTTCCACCTTTAAAATCAACACTTAGATTTAATCCCATTGTTAAAGTTAAAATTAATCCAACTAATAAAATAAAACTTGTTCCTATTACAAAAAACTTGTATTTTTTTAAATAATTAAATCTTTCAAATAAAGGTTTTTTATTAGTTTTTTTGTTTTTAAATCCAATAAAGAAACATTGTTTTTTTTCAAAAAAATTTGTTTTTAAAAACCATCTAATCATATTACGAACAATAAACACCATAACTAAAATAGTAGAAAAAATACTTATCATTAACATCGTTGCAAAACCTTTAACAGCACTTTCTCCTAGAACAAATAAAACAATCGCTACAATTAAAGTAGTAATATTAGAATCAATAATACTAGATAAAGAATTTTTATATCCTATTCTAAATGCTTCTTTTAAACTATGTTTCGCTTTTAACTCTTCTTTAATTCTTTCAAAACTTAAAACATTAGCGTCTACTGCCATTCCAATTCCTAGTAATAAAGAAGCTATTCCTGGTAAAGTTAAAACTCCACCAATCATCCAAAAGATAAAGAATACTAAAACTCCATAAAGAAGCAAACCAATACTAGCGATTAATCCAGAAAAACGATAAATAAAGATTAAAACGCCCATGATAATAGTTATTCCAATTATTCCCGCTAATAAAGTCTTTTGTAAAGAGTTTTCACCAAAAGAAGCCGTTACTATTCTTGATGAAAGTTCGTTCAATTTAGTTGGTAAAGACCCCGAATTAATTAACTCTACTAATGTAGAAACTTCTTCTTTGCTAAAACTTCCTGTTATTTGAACATCACTAGAAAAAGCTTGAGATACAGTTGCAGCTGATAAACAATTAGAGTTTTCTAAATCTCCACAATTATATGTTGTTGCAAAACTATCTATTTCTTCTTCAAAATCTAACCAAATAACAATTCGATTATCAGGATAATCTTTAACAGCTTTAGTTACTTCATAAAATTTATCAATATCAGCAACAGATAAACCTACTGCTGGTTTTCCTTGATTATCAGTTTCATTGCGAGCTCCTCCAGCTTTTAAAACAGAAGCACTCATTAATAAATTATCTTTAGTGTCTCTAAAACTTAAAGTAGCAGCTTTACTTAATATTTTTCCTGCATCTTCTTTATTAGTTACACCAGCTAATTTAATTCTAATACGATTACTACCTTCAATTTCTATTTCTGGTTCTAAAACACCTAAACTATCAACACGACGACTAATTGTTTTATATGTAGCTTTCATCATATCTGATGTTAATTCTTGATCATCAAGACTAGAAACTTCATATAAAATTTCAAAACCACCTTTTAAATCTAAACCAAAATTAATATCTTTAAATAATGGTATATATGCTAATGCAACTATAATAACTAATAATATTAAAAATAAACTTCTTTTCATTTCTGCCTCTTCTTCCTACTCATTTAAATTCAATTCTGGAGTTATATTTCTTAAATTATTTAAAACATATTTATCTAATCCATTATAATCCAAATTAAAAATATCTCTAACCATTTCTGCTAAAGAAAGATTCTCTGTTTTAATCCATTTTGTTTCTTTCAAATAATTCCATAAGTCTTCTTCTTTAAAATAATTAAAACCCCTTCTTCTTAATTCTTCTTTTTTCGAAGTTAAAGCTGGTTTAATTCTTAAATATAATTCTTTTAAAGATTCAAATTCCATAAGATCACTCCTCTATTATTATATCGTATCTTTTAACTTTTTAATAGATTGATTTATATTTTTCTTCCATAATTGAGTATAAATATAACTCTATTTTTTTATCTGTAATTGTTTTTAAATAATCACGATAAGTTTTTAATTGTTCTTCATAAGCTTCATCATCGATATTTTTCATTTTATAATCGATAACTTTTAAACAATCGGATTCTTCGATGATTAAATCAATTACTCCTCTATTTTCTATCTGATTAGAATTATAGATAAATTCATACTCTTTATATACTTTTGAATCATTAATATTATTTAATAAATCACAATTTAAAAATGCTTTAATTTTAGGTATCAAATCCTCTTCAATTAAAGAAAAGTTAGGTTCTTTAAAATCAATCATTTCTAAATAATAATGTAATTTATTACCATAATCTAGATTATTAAGTTCTGTTTCTGTTAATAATTTATTAATTTTTTTAGAAGCTTTTTTCTGCTCAATTATTTCATAATTAATATTTACTTCTTTAATATTAATAGGTTCTACCTCTTGATTTAATAAAGAATCGTAATCTAATCGTTTAATATTTAAATAATCTTTGTTTACCTGTAGTGTTTCAATATCTTTAATTTTATCTCTAATAATATCCTTTAAAGAAATTATTACATCACGATAAGTTTTATAATTGTATCTATCATAAAAATCTACTGTTTCATTTAATTCGTTATTAGGTTCTTGATTAAAATCTCCTACCATAATCATTTTTTCTTTTGATCTAGTTAATGCTACGTAAAATAATCTTAATTTTTCTTGAACATCTTCCAATGTATCTTGATACTTATTTATAGAATGATAAAAAGTTTGTTGTAAACAATCTTCTTGATATGAAGTAATAATCCCAAATTGTTTTGAAAAAATAAATTTCTCTGACATCTCTTTTTTGTTAAATTTTGAATCTAACAATGGATAATAACAAATTGGAAATTCCAATCCTTTAGATTGATGAATAGAAGTTAATAAGACAGCCCCTGCTTCGTCTTCAATTGATGGCATTTTTAATTCTTCACTAGCAAAGAATAAATCAAAGTATTCAATTAAATCACTAATTTGATAATTTAAATTACCTAACAAATCACAAGTTTTTAATAAATAATCTATCCTTAAACAAATGTCTTTTATATTACCAATAGTAATTAATTTCATATAAATATCAAATTTTTCAATTATTTTTTCTAATAATTGTTTTAAAGATAATGATTTTAAATCAACAGCAATTTCATGTAATTTTTTATATATTTCTGTATTTTGATATTCTTTTTTTGTTTTAATATTATATAATTCTTCATCTGTTAAACCAAATAAAAAACTTCTTCCCAAACTATAAAAACTTTTTTCAAATTCCAAATCATAACTATTTCTATAACATTTATCAACTAATTTTAAAATGCTATTGATAACTAAAATATGATTAGTATTAATTACTTTTTCTTCTCCTCTTATTTTTAATGGTATTCCTAAATATGAAAACATCTTCTTAAAAGTATCAAAATGAGATTTACGATCAATTAATATAGTAAAATCAGAATATTGACATGATCTCATATTATCTTTATCAGCTACTAAGTATTTATTATTAATCTTCTCTAATATATCTTTACCAATTAAATAGGCTTCTACTTCAACTTTGTTTTGACCTGGTTGTAAAGAATAATTATATAACTCTAAATGATTATCAGCTTTGTTAGATAACTCATTTGAATATTTATTATTTCCATAAATTAGGCGATGTTCTTCGCGATAATTTACTTTTGTTAGAGAATAATCCATTAAATAATCAAAGAGTAAATTAATATCAGATATAACTTCACTTCTACTTCTAAAATTACGATTTAAATCTATTTTTAAACCACCTTGATTATTCTTATATAATTCAAATTTTTCTTGAAACAAATTAGGATTAGCATTACGAAAGCGATAGATAGATTGTTTAATATCTCCTACTAAATAAACATTGTTTTTTGATATTTCAGAAATAAATTCTTCTTGCAAATCATTTGTATCTTGATATTCATCAATTAATATTTCTTTAAAATTATTTTTAATTTCTTCTCTTACTTCTGGATATTCTTTTACTAACTTAATTGAAAATCTAGTTATATCAATAAACTCATAAATTTGATTTTCTTTTTTAACTATATCTAATTGTTTATTAAATTCTTTTAATATTTCAACTACAAGTAAAATATTATCTTTAGTTAAATATACCTTGTCAATCATATCTGTTTCGTTTTCAAATTTACATAAATCTACTATTTCATCAATATTTGATTTGATTTGTTTTTTAATTGATTTGAATTGTTCACTATCTTTTGGTGATGCATTTTTAAAAGATATATTAGAATTATTTTTATATTCATCATATGTATTTGCACTTAATAATGAATTTAAGCAATCAAAAAAGAGATGATAACGATCAATATCAACTTCATTTGATGCCTTATTTAATAGAGAATCAATTTGATTAATTTTTTCTTTAATTAAGTCAAAATATAAATTCTTGTCAGCATTAATTTTTTCAATATTAAAATTTATTTGTTCATAATTATTTAAATAATCTTGATAATCATATTTTAATATAATCTTATCATTTAATTTTAAGATATTTTCTTTTAAATTTTTATCATCTTTTAAACAAAAATCTTTAATTAATTTTAAAAATCTTTCATCTTTAGACTGATAATATTGATCAAAAATTTTATCAATAATTCTCTTTTTTTCTAATAACAAGACACTATTTTCATCAATTTGATAATTACTATTTAAATTTAATAAGAAATGATATTTTTTTAAGACACTAGCTGCAAAACTATCGAATGTTGTGATGTACGCTGTAGGAAGCAAATCTAGTTGTTCAGAATTATCTACTAATCTTTCTTGAATTCTTATTTTCATTTCTTCAGCAGCAGCTCTAGTAAAAGTTAATACAAGCAATTCGTTTATTTTAGTTCCAGAATTAATTTTTCGAACAACTCGCTCTGTTAAAACTGAAGTTTTACCAGAACCTGCTCCAGCACTAACTAAAATGTTCGTTCCTTCGCAATTAATCGCTTCTAATTGTTCATTAGTCCAATTCTTCATCATCATTCGCCTCACCATCTAAATAAACAATATTTTCATTTTTTACATAACAAATATCTTTATATTCACAATTTTTACATGATTCATTTTTACCTTTTAAAACTTTTGGATTTATTATAAAATTATTATCAAAAATATTTTTGCTAGCATTAATAATTTTTTCTTCTACCAATTCAATTAGACAATCTATTTCTTCCTTTGACAATAAATTACCCTTTAATTCTTTAGATAATTTTAAACTTCTAATTATTTCACTATCTTTATAAGAACTATCAAATTGTTTTACTTTTTCTTCATCATCAAGGGTATATCCTTGTAATCTCAAATTATAATTTTTATTTTCAACTATACTTTTTTTATTATTGAAAGTTGTTTCTAATAATTGTTGATAATAAAAACCAATTGGTTCTAAATTACAAAACTTGTTTGATTTATTTAACAAGTATAAATAGCATGGCAATTGTAGATTTAAACCATACTTATTATTACTTAAATCTTTATTGATTCCTCCAGTTTTATAATCAACTACACTAACTAAATTAGGATGATTAATTACAATTTTATCAATTTTGCCATCAAAATATATGTTATCTCTTACCTTTACTTTAATCTTTTCTTCGCAATTTACTTCTTTTATATTCATCAATTCTTTTTCCAATTTTAATTGATTAACAATATATTGCATTTCTTCTTTAAGTTTTATTAGTAAAACTTCTTCTTTAGAGCTAATTTTTTTATTATCAAAAAAATGACTCCATTCTTTTTCTAAATCAAAACCAGGTTGATAAAATTTTTCTAAAATATAATGAAATAAATTACCAATTAAAAGATAAAAATTTTCTTCATAATTGGTAAATTTTAAAAGATATTTTAAATAATATTTATATTGACAATGATAATAATCATTTAAACTTGTATAAGACAAACTAAAATAATCAGAGATTAATCTTTGATTTATTTTTTGATAATCATTATCATAACTAAGATAATTTGTCTTTAAATTATTATATAATATAATTAAATCAGAATTTAAAACACGATATTTAGAATACTCATCTAATTTTTCACCTAAAGAAAATAGTAATTTGTTTTTACAATAATAGTTTGTTTTTGGTTTGATTATATTAACATTTAAATTAGGAAAAGCAAAAGAATCTTTTTCAATATAATATACAAACAAATTTTTGGTATTCTTAAGTAGTTTAAGCCATTTATTCTTTTCAATATTATTTAATTCAACTGAAGTTTCTATTTCTAATTCCCACTTTTCTACATCAGAAAAAAAATCATCATCTTTATAATTAATTAAACTCTCTTTTGATAAATTAAATATTAATAAATATTCATCATCTGCAACTTCATAATCAGGAAGATTAACTATCTCTAATGCTGGATTAATTTTCTCTTTTTGATAACTAGAATGTTCAAACTTATATTTTAATAATTCATAATGTTTTTTTGCTTTTAAAAAAGAATTAGATATAAGTATTATTTTATTTAATAAATCATAAGAAACATTTGATAATAAAGAAATACTATCTGCAATAGAATGACTTTTCAATAATTCTAGATATTCTTTAATAATAGGCAACTCACTTAACATACATTTTTGAGAAATACTAATTTTTAATTTATATATATCAGCCAGTCTTTTAAATACAAATAAATCTTTTTTTGAAATGTTTCCAATTTTAATTTTATCTAATGTAATTCCTTGTTCAAGTAATTCAAATATCTTATTGAATATACAATTAATATGTTCTTCTTCATTAATAACCTCAAACACATTTATATTATTTTCTTCATTAAATTCAATAATTTTATAATTAAATTTAGACAATTGTTTTTTAAAATAATTATCAATATATTTATATCCACAAACAAAAACAGGTTTATTTTTATAACTTTGATAAAATATCGAATCAATTTTAATTAATGAATTATCAATCAGTTCTTGTCTTATTTTATTATAAATGTTTAATTTAGAAGATAAATATTCTGTATCTTCTAAATACACCAATTTATTTAATATCTCATAACTATTTTCAACTGTATAATTATAATTTTCAATTAAGTAATCGACAGCCTCCACACTATAATCAAAAGACATTTTATTAACAAATTCTTCTTTAGTCATAAATTTATAATTTACTAATTTATTTATATTTTTTAAAATAGATAATCTAATATTTTCAGGCACTATCAATAAAGAATTTTGCTCAATATTATTATATAAGTTCATATTATCACCAAAATTATTATATCATTAATTATTGATATTTATCAATTAATCAATAATAACAAAAAAAGAAGCAAAGCTTCTTTTTACTTACTAATACCATTATTAGTACTAACCTCATCTATATCTTGAGATAAATCAAAGATTGGTACTCCTTCAGTTTTAAACTTAGTTAAACTTATTCCTTTAAATACAAATTGTTCTGCTGGGTAAATATATGAAATATTAGATTTATCAGTTATACTTCCTTTTCTAACTTCGATATAAAGATTATGATTATAATCTTCAAAATAACGATATCGATCAATTTCGACTTTAACTAAACCATCATATTTATTATTAACTGTATATTCTACTTCACTGTCAACACCTAAAATATAATTTGTAACATCTACTTCTAATGGTAAATCTATGAATATTTTCGGATATACTCCGTTATCTAAATCATG
>JAAZBI010000004.1 GCA_012513875.1 Mollicutes bacterium | reverse complement strand
TTTTTTGTTAGAGATAAATGTGGGAAAATATTAATCCATACTTTTCCACCACGGTTCATATAACGATTAAGAGCAACACGAGCTGCTTCAATTTGATTAGCAGTAATCCATGCTCCTTGACAAGCTTTTAAACCATATTCTCCAAAATGTAATTCTGTATTACCTTTTGCTTTTCCATCATATCTAACACGATGTGGTTTTCTATACTTCGTTCTTTTTGGCATCAACATTTAAATTACCTCCCTTTTTTTGTTTATTAGGAAGAATTTCACCCTTATAGATCCAAACTTTAACTCCAATAACTCCAAAAGTTGTGTTAGCTCGAGCATAACCATAATCAATGTTAGCTCTTAATGTATGAAGTGGAATCATTCCTTCAGAATATCCTTCACTTCTAGCCATTTCTGCTCCACCTAATCTTCCAGATACAAGAGTTTTAATACCCTTAGCTCCAGCTTTCATAGTGTTTCTAAGAGCTCTTTTTTGTGCCATACGGAAAGATATTCTACCTTCTATTTGGCGAGCAATTCCATCAGCTACAAGTTTGGCTACCATATCAGGTTTTTTAATTTCAACAATTGAAATTTTAACTTCTTCACCAGTTAATTTTTTGATTTCTTTTTTTAATTTTTCTACTTCTTCTCCGCCATGACCAATTACAATACCTGGTTTAGCTGTATGAAGAGTAATTTCTATTTTATTTTTTGTTCTTTCAATAATAATTTCAGAAACAGCAGCAGCTTTTAATTTTTTTTCAATAAAATCGCGAATTTTAATATCTTGATTTATTAAATCAGCAACTTCATTTTTTGGTGCATACCATTTTGCTTGCCAATCTTTATTAATACCTATTCTAAGTCCAATTGGACTAACTTTTTGACCCATCAATACACCTCCTTAAGCTTCTTTATCTTCCACGATAATTGTAAAATGACTCATTAAATGATCTCTTCGACCAGTATGACTTCTTGAATCAATAAAAACTCTTTTTAGTTTTGTTGCTTCATCAACAACACATTTTTTAATATATAAATTTTCTTTTTTTAATCCATTATTGTTCTCAGCATTTGCAACAGCAGAATCTAATACTTTAACAATGATTTTAGCTGCTTTAGTTGTTAAATTATTTAAAATGTTTTTAGCTTCAATTACATCTTTACCACGAATTAAATTCATTGTTAATCTCGCTTTATCAGCTGCTATTCTAATGTCTTTTGCGATTGCGCGAACTTCCATAATAGTCCTCCTTCTAAAGTATTAGTTCTTATTTTTTGTTTCCACTATGCCCGTTAAATTTACGAGTTGGTGAAAATTCACCTAATTTGTGACCAACCATGTCTTCTGTTACATAAACTGGAATAAATTCTTTCCCATTATGAACTGCAAAAGTATGACCAACAAAATCAGGGAAAATTGTCGAACGACGAGACCAAGTTTTAATAACTTCTTTTTTATTTTGGACATTTAAGTTTTGAACTTTTTGTAATAATCTTTCAAAAACATAAGGTCCTTTTTTAATACTTCTTGCCATTATTTCACCCTTTCTTATTTAGTGCGACGTTTTACGATAAATTTATTTGATAATTTTTTATTTTTTCTAGTCTTGTATCCAAGAGTAGGTTTACCCCAAGGAGTAACTGGTTGTTTACGTCCAATAGGTGCTTTACCTTCACCACCACCATGTGGGTGATCATTTGGATTCATTACTGAACCACGAACTGTTGGTCTAACGCCTTTATGACGAATTCTTCCAGCTTTACCGTAGTTAACTAATCCGTAATCAGTATTTCCAACTTCTCCAACTGTTGCCATACAAGTTCCTAAAATTTTTCTCATTTCACCGCTTTTTAATCTCAACATAACATATTTATCTTCACGACCTAGAATTTGTGCTCCACTACCAGCAGCACGAGCAATTTCTCCACCTTTACCTGGTCTTAATTCGATGTTGTGAACATTAGTTCCAACTGGAATACTCATAAGAGGTAACGCATTACCAATTTTAATATCAGCTTTTTCTGAACTAATTATTGTATCTCCAACTTTTAAATTAAGAGGTGCGATAATATATCTCTTTTCTCCATCTTTATAAGAAATTAAAGCAATATTAGCACTACGATTAGGATCATACTCAATTGTGTTTACAGTACCTTCTATATCAAATTTATTTCTTTTGAAATCAATTATACGATATTTTCTTTTTTCACCACCACCATGGTGTCTAATTGTAATTTTACCTTGATTATTTCTTCCAGCTTTTTTAGGAAGAGGTCTTAATAATGATTTCTCTGGAGTTCTTGTTGTAATTTCATCATTAACTAAAGTACTCATGCCTCTTCTTCCTGGAGTTGTAGGTTTATAAAATTTAATTGGCATATTATTACCTCCCTATAATTCTATTTTATTATTCAAAGCTAAAGTAATAATTGCCTTTTTATATTTATTTGTCATACCAGAGTATTTTCCAACTCTTTTTGATTTTGGTTTAACATTAATAACATTTATTTTTTCTACTTTTACTTTGAAAATTTTTTCAACAGCTTGTTTAATTTCTACTTTATTTGCATTAACATCTACTTTAAATACATATTTACGATCATTAGCAGAAATAAGTTGACTTTTTTCTGTTATAATTGGCGCCTTAATGATATCAAATTTCTTTTCCATATTATTTTAATGCCTCCTCTAATGAATTTAAAGCATCTTTTGTAATAATCAAGTTATCATATGCTACCAAATCATAAGTGTTAACTTCGTTTGGTAAAACAAGTTTAAGATTACTAAGATTACTTACTGCTAAAATTAAATTGTCGCTCAATTCATTTATAACAATTAAAGCTGATTTTTCAACTTTTAATGTTTTTAATAAAGAAATGATTTCTTTTGTTTTTGGTGTTTCGATATTTAAATTATCAAGAACAATTATTTCTTCATTAATTAATTTGTATGCTAAAGCTGATTTAACAGCTAAACGACGTTCTTTTTTATTTTGTTTTTTATCATAACTACGTGGTGTAGGTCCAAAAACTATTCCTCCACCTTTCCATTGTGGAGAACGAATTGACCCTTGTCTTGCATTACCTGTCTTCTTTTGCTTCCAAGGTTTTCTTCCCCCGCCACTTACTTCACTTCTTGTTTTAGTCTTAGCTGTTCCTTGACGAAGTGATGCTTGAGCTAAAACAACTGCATCATAAACAACTGTTTTGTTAGGCTCAATTCCAAATATTTCTTTATTTAAATTTATATCTTCTAATTTTTCACCTTTATTATTTAAAAGAGCAATTTTTAACATCTTGTTTCCTCCTTTCATCACAATTAATTACCTAAGTAATTATTCTTGATTACTTTCTTGTGATGGATTTTCTTCTTCAACAATTGCTTCTTCGTTAGTTTCTTCAGTTGATTCAACTACTTCTTCAATTGTTTCTTCTACTGAAGTTTCTTCAGCATTTACTTCTTCAACATTTTCAATTACTTCTTCAGCAACTGTTTCATCTAAATAAGATTTTAAAATGTGTTCTTCTTTATTTGGTTTATTCTTAATTGCAGTTCTTATTAATACTGTTGATTTATTATTACCTGGAACATTTCCTTTGATTAAAATTAAATTATTTTCCATATCGATTGAAACAATTTCTAAATTTTGAATTGTAACTGTTTCATTTCCCATACGTCCTGGTAATTTTTTTCCTTTAAAAACTCTCATTGGTCTCATTGTTCCCATTGAACCAACACCACGATGGTATTGAGAACCATGAGACATTGGACCAGTTGATTGGTTATGTCTTTTGATAACTCCTTGAGTTCCTTTTCCTTTTGTTGTTCCTGTTACATCAACAATTTCTCCAGCTGTAAATATATCTGCTTTTACTTCTTGTCCTAATGTATATTGAGAAACATCTACTCCTCTAAGTTCTTTTAAGAAGCGCTTAGGCGTTGTATTAGCTTTTTTAACATGCCCTAATTCAGGCTTGTTACTTGATTTTTCTTTTTTTGTCATAAAACCTAATTGAATTGCTTCGTAACCATCAATTTCTTTTGTTTTGATTTGAGTTACAACATTAGGTTCTACTTCGATTACCGTTACTGGAATTAATCTACCGTTTTGTGTAAAAACTTGTGTCATTCCTAGTTTGCGGCCTAAGATTCCTTTCATAGTTTCCTCCTCTAATTATTTATTATTAATTGTAATATTAACACCACTAGGTAAATCAATATGAGTTAATGCCTCTATCGTTTCCTTACTTGGGTTATTAATGTCAATAAGTCTCTTATGTGTTCTTCTTTCAAATTGTTCACGTGAATCTTTATATTTATGAACAGCTCTCAAAATTGTATATTTTTCAATTTCAGTAGGTAATGGTACTGGACCACTAACTTCTCCACCAGTTCTTTTAACTGATTCAACAATTTTCATTGCAGCTTGATCTAAAACTCTATGATCATAAGCTTTTAATTTGATACGAACCTTATTTGTCATAATATCCTCCCTTCGCCTATATCTCGTATAGACTTGCTCCGTCCAAATAACCTGTCCACCATTTTGAATAAACAACTCAACCTGGTGTATCAGCAACCTTGCACATCTAAGCAGTCACGATATTAATTATAACAGAAAAGAAAAATAAAATGCAAGCATAATCGTAAAAAAACAAAATTTATTTTTAACTATATTGTCATTATTATTTTTATGGTTTATAATTAAGGAACATGGAGGACAAAATGAAACTAAAGAAAAAAATCAGAAAAACATTATTAATTCTGTCTTTAATCACATTATTAACTACAGGAATTTTAATTTATAATATATTATTATTAAATAACATTGAAAATTATCTTCGCTATTTAGGAATCGGAGCAATTAGCATTATTTGTCTTTTGTTTTTAATTAAAGCATTTAAATATAAAAGTAAAAAACCAATTATGTTGATTTTATTTTTATTTTTAATGTTTTCTTTTGTTTTGATTGAAGGAATTGGTATTTACTATATTAATAAAGTTTACTCTTCTATTAATAGAATGAATAAAACTGAAATAACTTATACCACTTCTCTTTTAACATTAAAGGAATCAAATATTAAAACAACTAGTGATTTAAAAAATAAAAAAATCGGAATAATTAACAATAAAGATTCTTTTGATGGTTATATTATCAGTATGGAAATTATTAAAGATGAACAGATAAACGAAAAATCTTTAGTAACTTATGATAGCTTTTTATCTTTATTAGATGCTCTTTATGAAAAAGAAGTTAATGCTATCTTTTTACCTAACAATTACGAAACGATGTTTAAGTCAGTTGAAAAGTTTGAAAACATAAAAGAGGATTTATTTGAAATAACTAGTAAAGAAAAAAAAGTCGCTAAAAAGATCACAGAAACTGAAGTGGTAAGCAATATTGAAAAACCTTTTGCTCTTCTCTTATTAGGAGTTGACTCAGAAAAAGATGATATTTCTCAATCAACATCTTTTAATGGTGACTCTATTATGGTAATAACTTTTAATCCTAATACATTAAATACGACAATGTTAAGTATTCCTCGTGATACTTTTGTTCCAATCGCTTGTTTTCCAAATCAAAACCAAAATAAAATAACTCATGCCGCTTGGCATGATGTTGGCTGTATGGAAAAAACAATTGAAAACTTTACAAAAATCAATATTGATTATTATATTAAAGTTAATTTCAAAGGTGTTGTTGATTTAGTAGATGCTGTTGGTGGTGTTGAAGTTGATATTCCGTATTCTTTCTGTGAACAAGATAGTAATCGAAATTGGGGTAAAAATACTGTTTACGTTGAAAAAGGATTACAAACTTTAGATGGAGAACAAGCCTTAGCTTTAGCGAGAAATAGACATCCAAATTCAGTTTGTGGAGAAAAATGGACAAATTATGAAAGTAGTGACTTTGTTAGAGGACAAAATCAACAATTAATTGTTCAAGCCTTATTTAATAAAGTTAAAACAATCAGAGATATTAATACTTTATATAACGTTTTAGATTTAGTTCAACAAAATATCGATACAAATTTTACCACTAATCAAATCTTATCTTTTTACAATGTTGGTAAAAACATTTTAAATAATGTAGGAAAAGATGTTGATCTTTTAGGATTTGAAAAATTATATTTAGAAACCAAAGGTATGACTATTTATGACGAAAGACTTAAACAAGGTTTATCAAATCAAGTTTATTATCCTGATAGTTTAAAAGCTGTTGTTAAAGCTATGAAAATAAACTTAGAATTAGAAAAACCAGAATTAATTAAAAACTTCTCTTTTTCTATAAAAGAAGAGTATCAACCAAAAGTTATTGGTAAAAACATTTTTGGTTCAATAACCATTGCTACAGTTCCAAGCTTTATTGGTAAATCTAAAACTTATATTTCTAATTGGGGATTAGAAAACGGAGTTGATATTACTTTTGAAGAATATGAGACGGATTCTGAAGCATATGAAGATGGACAGTTTCTTGAACAAAGCATTCCTCCAAAATCTTTAATTTCAATTGCTAAAAGCGCAGGAATAACAATAAGAATAGTTAAAAAGATAACACCTATTGTTGAGGAAGAAGAAACTGAGGAAGAAGAAACTGAGGAAGAATTAACTACAGATCCAATTGAAGAACCTTCTGATGAAGAATAAAAAAAAGAACAATTATTTGTTCTTTTTTTTATTAGATCTTGTTAAATCGACATCTTCAACAACATCTTTCTTTTTAAATATTTTTGTAATTAAAATAACTATGTCTTTAATTATTAAAACCCCAACAACTGCTCCTAAAACATAAATAACTAGTTTATCAAAATTATCGTTTTTAATCAGATCTTTTATTTGATCATCAAAAAATCTTTGAACAGTATTGTTTTTCTTATCATATTGATAAAAACCTTCTTCTCCGTTTTCAGTATTAATACCATAAATAAGAAAGAAGTTTTTATTTTTATTATAAGTCCAAGCCTTTATTAAGTTATCCCCTAACTCAAGTTCCGTTTCTTTATAACCCACCGGTATTTGAGAATGGTTATCACTTAAATATAAGTTACTATTTTTAAAACTTATAGCTATGTACTTTTTGTAATCATTTTTAATTGAATCATATAAATACAAATCTATTTCGTTGTCTTCTGATTTTAATCCAACTATAACTCCTATTTTTTCATTTTGATACGCTAAAACATCTTCTTCTTCCATTTTAATTGTTGTTTTATCAAAATCAATTGGTGGAGTATATAAATTATCTTTTCTAACTATTGTATAAACTTTCTTATCTATTGTTATCTCAATTGGTTTTAGTTCTTTAACTGTCGCTTCAATTCGATAAGTTTTTGTTTTACCATTCTCAGCCGTTACAACCACATTTATAACGTTTAATCCTTCGGTTACAGATATTTCTCCCGTTCCTTTTATATCAGCTTTAGAATCGATTGTTTTGGCACTTACGTTGATTTTTTCTGTTTCTGGTTCTAATTCTATTGTATATTTTGTAGTATCTTTATTAAATGCTGGAGATAAAGTTCCTTCTTGAACTTTTAATTCTGATAAGTAATTATTAGAACTATATGTTGCTTCTAACTGTGCTAAAGTCATAATTTTAAATGATGCCGGAGAAATAGAAGGTGTCATATAGCTTTCACTAAAAGATAAAACCGAAGCGTTTTTAGTACTAACACTTACATTTCCTGATTTTAATGCTGTGAATGTATAAGTATATGTCTTGCTATATATATTAGAGTTTGTAGCAGAATCTACAACAGTAACGTCTCCTGAGTTCAATCTTAAATAAGATGAATTATACGATAAATTATAATACCACGATCCAATCGGTACTGAAGATGAAATTCTTACAGTAACATTTATTTTGTTTCCGACTAAAACAGTCGATTTAGATGGAGTAGCTTTTATATATGCTGTAGCAGCTTCTAATTTAATTGGACTAAACAAAAATATAGAAAGAAATAAAAAAGTTATAATTAATATTTTTTTCTTCATAAATCCTCCTATTTGATTACATCATATCCTAAGATATGTTTTCTTATTTTTAATAAATCATCAATTTTAATATCGCCATCATTATTCACATCAGCAGCTAAAAGATAAGGTCCTGTTAATGTATAACCTAATATTTTTTTTCTAGTTAATAATAAATCTTTAATATCAACTTCACCATTACCATCAACATCTCCATTTATAACTATAGTGTATTCTCCGATTTCTTCTCTATTGTTTATAATTATTTTATCTCCAGTTGCTAATTTAGATGTCTTTGTTTCACCAGCAGAATTTGTTATTCTAACATCAATTAAAGAATTTGTTTTTTTAATATCACCAATAATAGTCTCAGGCATTTTATTTAACCCTACATTAGATAAATAACTAGAATTTAAATTATATTTTAATTTTTTAAATAACTCACTATTAGTTATAGGAACTGTATCTGTCTTTATTATTGTTATTTTATAAGTCTTTTCGCTACCGTTTTCAGCTTTAACAACAACGTTTCTAATAGTCGTTTCAGAATTTAAAGTAACTATTCCACTTCCAGTTATAGTTGCAGTTGAAACTACAGGAATTGCTTCAATCGTTAAGGAATTAACTATAGTGTTAACATAATAAGTATATTCTGTTTTTTCAAACTCAAAATTAGTCAAACCAACAGCATTTATTTTTATTGCTTTCAACATATTGTTAGGATTACCTGAAGGTGGTAAAGCTGTTGAAACGGGCATATTTCGATAAACAGGTATTTTAAATATAAAAGGTAAATTTAATATTCCTTCTTTCAAATAAGAATTATAAGTTCTTATCGCTTCAGATAATGGAGCGACAATGTTTTGCATATATTGATGACTAAATTTACTTCCACCATTGTTAACAACATCCCATTTTTGAAAATAAGGTGTGTCTTGACCAATACTAATATAACTTCCCGATATAAATTGAGAACCTCCCATAACACCTTTATAAGCATTATCCCAAGGTCTACCATTAGTTGTATATGATGAACTCAATTGTCCCTTCGCATATATTAAACCTTGTTTCCAATTAGAATTAATATTGCCTGAAGAAGTATTGTAAGCTCCTATATTAAAAAAATTATAATATCTAGATAATGTTCTAATTTTACATTCACCTTTAGAATAAGCCTCAGAACCGCAAGCTGAATTTTCATCTGATTTTAATACCCAATAATCAAAAGGCGCCCCTGAAGTTACGACAGGTGGATGCCCTGGGCTTCCTTTTCCTGTCTCGATTAAACTTTTTGCAGCTAAATGTAATGGACTAACTCTGTATTGATTTCCTGCCTCGACAAAAGTACTAGCGAAAGAAGTAACACTTCCATCAGTAGAACCTGCTTGTAAATATGTATTGTTAAATAAATTTTGAACTAACGGTATATAATCAACTCCATCGTGAAAACTTAATTTTTCAAACATAAAAATTTTTCTTTCATCTAAAAAGTTTCTAGGGTCTAAATAATATGCTATCGTTTGAGTATTAGCATTATACCAATTTGTTCCGTCTTTTACTTTCCATGTGTTAGTCAACCAATTATAAGAGTTATCATCTGTCGCACGATATCCTTCATTCCCTTGTATTAAACTTTTACGATCATAACTTTCTTGAGTTAATACGTAATCCCAACTTTCTAAAGTGTCATAAGCTTCAAATTCCCAATTAGGATACAATTCATGTAATTGTTTTAAATAAGGCCAATATGATGATGGGAAACCTTTTTTAAATAATTCTATTTCATATTCAGTAGTCGGTTCTGTTCCGTCTTGAATTGGCGGAGATAACACAGCTATCAAATCTGCTCTAATATAACCAGTTTTGTTTTCTCCATCTAAAACAAAAGAAACATTGTACCAATTGTATCCATCATCTGGATTACTACAAGCTGGATTATTATAATTTAAAATATTAACTTCATGTCCAAAATCCAAAGCAGCTACCACTTCATTATTAGTTCCTGGAGCAACTCTTACTCTAACATTAGTATCAGAATACGAAATTTTTCCAACAACTATTTCATCAGCTGAAAGAGAAACGATCGAAAAAGAAAAAACAAACAAAACTGTTAGCACATATAAAATTATCTTTTTCATTATTCCACCTCCAACTAATATTTTTCCATTATTCTAATAAAATTATAACAAAAAGATAAACAATATGATACATTTTAAATGATTTATTTTGTGCTTTACGTAAAAAGAGAAAGATAATAATTATCTTTCTCTTATTTCAACTATTTCTAATTTTTTTTCATTTTTCAATAAAATAAAAATTGCTTCATCTTGATATCCTAAATCTTTAACATATTGCCAATAAACATTGACTTTATACGCAACCAAATCATTTTTATCATCAAAATTATAAGTTGTTTCTTCTACTGTTTCTACAACTATATCTTTAACTTTGGGTAGGACTTGCTTTCTGTCTTTATTAACATTATTTTCTACATATTTATAAATAGTATCTTTAGCTTTTATAACCATGTTATCTAACGCTTCAGATTTAATAAATTGTAATCCTCCAATATCGTTTTTTGTAATTTTACTATCCAAATCATAAAAATCAGAAATGAATAACTTAACAATTAACTCGGCATATTTTTGTTGATCTACTTCTTCTTTGTTTAATTCTTTTTTTAAAGTTTCAAAATATGTACTATATAATTTGGTTTTATTATCTTCTAAATTATAACCATATGTTTCAATTTTGCTAATAATAACCGGTTCACTAGTTTTTGGTTTTTTTACAAATTGATAAATTGTTAAACTAATTAAAAATATTAAAATTAAAAATATAAAACATTTAACTATTTTCATAATATTTACCTCTTATTGCTTTCTAAAACTTCTAATGATTCTTTCGATTTTTTAATAAAATCATAAATAATTATTCCGTTAGAAATTTCTAATTTGTTTTCGGATTTTTTAGTATAATTTTCGATATAATCCGTTGAAATAATTGCTGTTTCAGATAATAGTTTAAATTCTTGTTTTTTATTATAAAAATAAACATCTTTTGTTAACCAATTACCATTTGGAAAAACCACATAATTGTCTTCTATGTTAAAAATATCGTTTCCTAAAGAATATTCACTTTTAAAATCTACCATATTACCTAAGGTAGGCAATACATCAATCATTCCCATTACTTTATCTACTTGCAAAGGTTTTTTCATATTTTTTTCCCAAATGATAAATGGCACTTTTCGATTCAATTCATAAGCATAATAATCAAATAAAACATATCCTTCATCTAATTCAGTTAAAAATTCGTCTGTTTGAGGAACATAATTATACATATAATTATATTCTTTTCTAGGTATTTTTGCATCATGATCCCCATAAAGAACAATAATCGTATCTTCTAATAAACCTTCTCGATCCAAATCAGCAATCAAATCTCCTAAAGCTGCATCAGCATAATGAGCAGCTTTTAAATAATCTCCTAAAAAAGTCCCCTCTAAATAAGGTCTGATTACTTTCTCGGTTTCTCCTTCTTCGTTTGTTATTTCTACTTCTAAACTAAGATTTAATTCTCCATATTTATCAACTTCTGAAAATGGTGTATGATTCGTCAACATAATTAAAGTTCCATAATATTTTTCGTATTTTTGATCTATTTCTTTAATTTTTTCTACAGATTGATGAAAAAAAGACTTATCTGATAAACCTAAACCAATTACTTCATCAATTTCATAATCTTTCATACTATAAAAACGATCATATCCTAAAGTTCTGTGCATTGTTTCTCTGTTCCACATATCACCTTTATTACCATGCATACTAAAAGTATAGTAATTTTGTTCCTTTAATATGTTTGGTATAGCTATATATTCACGATCCCAATAACTAATAAAAACTGTTCCATTAGTAGATGGCAATAATGAAGTGTTTAATGAAAATTCTGTATCGCTACTTGTTCCCACTCCCGATTGACTATAAAAATTAGTAAATCCTATTCCAGAATGAAACAATTTATTTAAATTAGGAGTTATTTCTACACCATTTATTTTTAAATCAATTAAAAATTGTTGCATACTTTCAGCATGAATCATAATGATGTTTTTATCTTTATAAATATTAGTATAATTATTTGTTTTTGTTTGTTCTTTTGATTCATAATATGTTTTTATTTTTTTAGACATTTCATCATAACCAAAAACAGAATTAAATTTTGGACTAATATTTACAAAGGCGTCATTTAATTGATAAATATAAATACCAAACTTCATAACGATGAATTCGCGATTCCACTGTTTAATAAAACGACTTTTTTCTAAAGAATCCAAACTAACAAAAAAGAAAGAAAAAATTATAATAGAGATTAAAACAGAAGTTATAAATCCTTTTTTTCTTGATTTATCTTTTTTAAAAATTTTAAAATAATTTTGATGATTTAAATATAAATATAAAAATAAGATTACAATGGGCTGCCAAACAAAGAAAAAATCTTTTAATTCCATAGCATTTTTAGTAACCGCATCTGCTACATCAATGACTTGTAGAGACGTTTTTAATAATGAAAAAGACGAAAAAGATAAATAATAATTATAATAAATACTATTCACTATACAAATTGCTGTTAGTAAAATTGAAATTATTAACAAATAAAAGATCTGATTCTTTGGCTTAAATAAATAAGAAGGTGCTAAAATTAACAAGATAAAAGATAACGATCCTAATAAAGGCTTTATATCTAAAAAATTACCAACTGTTACCATTCTTAAAATAACATCATTTAACAAAAGAGAAATTACTGTTACTACAAATAAAATATTTATCTTTAAATTCTTTTTATAATCATATTTCTTTATGGATTTAATTACTTTATCAAAAGAAAAATTTTTAAAATATTTTTTAATTTTTTTCATAAGTCCTCCATAAATAATCTTAGTTCATTATATCATTTATTTTTATTATTGAAAACAAAAAAAACAGGCTTTAACCTGTTTTTGTTTTATCTTCACTAACTCCAGCATTAATTGCCATTCCTAACACAAAAATATAAGATAAAATATAAAACCAAACTAATAAAATAATTAAGTTAGCAATATTACCAAAGAACGCACTATAATTAGCAACATTTGTAACATAGTAAGAATATCCTTCAATAACAATTATCCATAAAAAAGTTGTTAATAAAGCACCTTTAGTTACTTCTCTGCTTTTGATAGAGACATCTGGAGCGATAGTGTAAATTAATTTTATAATAAAATAAATAAAGAAAAATGATAAAGGTAATTTTATAATGCCATATAAAAAGATTAAATTGTCAATTATTCCCTCTAAATAAGCAAATTCTTTTAAAATATTTAAAATACTGCTTCCAAAAGCTGGAACTACAATAATAAATAAAATCAAAAAGATCAATAAAAATACAATAAAAAAAGCTTTTAAACGTTTCTTTAATTCGCTATTATTATTTTCATTATAAATAGTGTTTGATGTAACTACAATAGCATATGCTCCATTAGAAACCATAAAAATAGCTCCTACAGCAAAAAATAAAACACTACCAGTTAATCCACTTCCATCAATAACAGGAATAATTAAATTACTTGTTGTTGAAGGTAAAGTGTTTTTTATTAAATTTATAAATTCTACTGTCGATAAAGATAATAGATTAGCTATGATACCAACTAAAGCAACTAAAGATGGAATAGCTAAAATGAAAAAGAAAGCCAATTGTCCTGGTAAAATGCTCATAATTGGTTTTTTATTAATTTCAATAATTCTCTTTAATAAGTTAAAAATCTTTTTTAACATATTTTACTACCTCACGATTCATTGTTTTGTCTTAATTCACGATTAGTAGCCATATCTAATATAGCTTCATTAATGGCATCTTCAATTGTTTTCATATCGTCTTCAATCATACTATATCCCGTTGTAGCACCATTTTCATGTGGTAAATTTTTTAGAAGTTTACTTATCTTTTTAGCATATGAACTAACAAATTGTTCATCATAAGATAGTAAATAAATTAAAAATTCATTTCCATCTGTTCGAACTATGTCAGATCTATCCACTTGGTTTTTAATCAAAATATTTGCAGCTTCTTTAATAACGTTGTCCCCTGCTTCATGACCATAAACATCATTAATATCTTTTAAACGATTGATATTGACAATAATTATAGCTTGAGGGAAAGTATTGTTTTCTTGCCACTTACACATATTACAATTTAAATAATAACGATTTTTAATTGATGTTAATGGATCAATATATTTTAATTTCATATCTGTTCTCATTTTTTGTTTTTTTGATCTTTGTTTTAAAAAATAAAGAATCATAAACAATGTTAAAGGAAATAAAATTACATATAACCAAAGAAAAGATAAATCAAATTCAATTCTTTTATCAGTTAAATTATTTATACCAATATATTTATATTTTTCGTGATTAACACTAGAAATATAATAATTAAAAATATTAAAAAACATATCATTGCTTTCTTTATTATTCACAATATAGCCATAGTTTTCATCAAGTTTACCAGAATATGCAATAAAATATTCGTTAAAAATCTTATCTTTATAATAAATATAAGTATTATTATCGACAATAATAATCTCTTTTTCTTTTAAATCAACAGGTTTTTTCACTTCTTTTACTAGAAAGTTACTGTTGTCTTTAATTTCTTTTGCTAATTTTGTTCCTTCAATTAAATATACTTCTTTTTTTAATGATTTTAAAGTATCTATCACAACGTTATTCTTTTTAGTTAAAACATAATAATCACTGTAAACAATATCGTTTGTATTTTTTCCATTAATCTTTTTTAAATCATAATAATTAAAGGCAAAGTCAACTTCTCCAGACAGAAAGGCTTCGTTTAATTCTTTATAATTATTATATCCTTTAAAACTAAATTCTACTTTTGAAAAATCCATAAAATTATTTAAATATTCTCCAGAAATTCCTAATAATTCGTTTTTACTAAATCTATCATAAGGTATTGTTTCTAAGTAACCATAAACATATCTTTTACTAATAAATTCAGTCTTAGTTTTATCGTCAATTTGTTTAATTAAAGCGTATAAATCAAATAATTCTTTGTTATATGATTTAATTAATTCTTCTGTTTGCCATTTTTGATAGAATTTATTAATAATATTATTGAAATCTTTGTCATTTTTTCCTAAAGATAAAACATATTTGCGAGACAAATCATTTAAAACGTTAATTACATTATAATTTTTTTCAATGATTTTATCTAAATATAAAACTTTAGATAAAATTAAATATTGAACTTCCTCATTGTCAAGAGCTGAAAACATATCATTACTTTGTGAATATTTGTTTAAAATTAAGTTCTCATTTAAAATATAATTTTCAATTAATTTATAATCGTTTTCTAATACTCCAACTTTACCAGTTAAAGATGAGACTTTCTTCAAACCAACACTTTCATTGCTCAAAACAACATAATTATCTGTGAAAAAAACTAATTGTTGATCTGTTTCTTGTTCGTTAGCTTCTAACAAAACAAAGTTGTTTTCTTCATCAGAAATTTCATCTGTTTTTATATAAGAATTTTTATTAAATTCTAAATCTGTTTTTTCTTCTAAATAAGAAATAAAATCGAAACTTACACCTTTTCCATCTTTAGTTGCTAAAGGAACATCTACAGGCAAATAAATATTAATAACCTTATTTTTATTAGATGCTAACCAACGTTCTTCAAAAACATTTAAAGAAACATCACTTTCACTTAAAGGATTATAAATAATGTATAAAATTAAACTTGTTAATAAAACAAGAAAGAAAGCAGGAACAATTAAAAATTTTCTTTTTTTGCTATTTTTCATCTATTCACCTACTACCATATTATTTCTAAACTTTTTTGGTTTTTGCTACCATTAATAGGAAAAACTTTAGTTTCCTCATCTGACTCAGTATCAATTAAAAAACCCAAATCATAATTTTTTAAAATATCTTCAGGAAATTTTTCTAAAGAACTCTCAGCTATTTTTTTAGCTTCTGCAATTGTAACATCAGATTCCACATATATAATAACGTTAATAATAATACCATGTTCTACTGTTTTAGCATTAACTACTCCAGCTTGAGATTTTAAAAATTCATTTAATTCTGTTTTTTGTGTTTCTGTAAATTCAATATCCTTAATAAAATCAGTGCGATTACCATAAATTGGGCCATCACTATTAATAAATAAATCTTTACATAACCATAAACCGAAAGCTATGAAAGCTAAAATAAAAAATAAAACTAACCATTTTATATTCTTAAAAATTTTCATTTTTCACACTCCATCATTATTATACTATAAGTTAGTTTTTTTAACAAACGAGAAAAATGATTTTTTTATAAAAATCGACAAATTATTAATCAATTATTTTGTAAAATAAAGGAGTAGTATCTAAAAAAAGTAAAAATAAATAATAAGGAGGTGACAAAATGAAAACTTATGAGATTTCTAATGAGACCTTAGCAATCATTCCAATTGATAACTATTGTTCAAAAGTAATGGAAAAAGATAGTAGCTTTACGGTTCAACAAACACCAATGCAAATCGTCGAAAATAGTTGCGCTTTTTTTGGAAGTAGTTATAAAGGAAGAGCCTGCGGAACAAAAAAATTGATTGGCGTTTCACATAAAGCTCCAATTATAATTGAAGAATCAAGAGAGATTATCTTTTTTCCTACTAGTTCTCCCAGATTATATGAATGTCAATGGATATCATTAAAAAACATTGAAAATTATCACAAAAAAAACAACTTAACTACTATTGTTTTTAATAATGGTCATTTATTAGAATTAGATATGTCTTATGGTTCATTAGATAATCAAATATTAAGAGCTACTAGATTAGAATCCGTTATAAGAGTAAGAAAAAATAAGACTGCTTTTTAGTCTTATTTTTTTATATTTTTCCAAAAATCATTTTCATCCCAAATTTCGATTCCTAACTTTAATGCTTTTTCATATTTAGAACCAGGGTTTTCGCCTACAAGAACAACATTAGTATTTTTAGAAACACTCTCTGTAACCTTTGCACCCTTTTCTTCTAATAAAGATTGGTAATCTGTTCTGGGTTTTGATAAAGAGCCAGTCAAAACAAAACTTAAATTTAAAAGACTACTCTCTTGATCAATATTACCTAAATAATTAAAATTAATTTGATTTTCTCTTAATTTTTTAATTAATTCCATATTTTTTTCGTCAGAAAAATACTCGACAATATTTTTACCTATAACAGGACCAATATCCTTGTTTTTAATTAATTCTTCAATTGTTAATTTCATTATGTTGTCTAATTTTAAATATTTACGAGCTAAAAACTTAGATGTTTGTTCTCCTACTTGTTTAATTCCTAATCCAAAAAGTAATTTTTCTAACGAAATATTTTTACTTTTTTCAATAGCTTCAATCATATTTTGAAAACTTTTTTCTCCATATCCTTCTAAAGACATGATTTCTGTTTTATAATTTTTCAACAGGTAAATATCTACTATATCTTTCAAATATCCCAAATTATATAAATCTTCAACTATTCTTTCTCCTAAACCATCGATATTCATGGTATTTCGACTAACAAAATGAACTATTTCCTCAATTTTTCGAGCTGGACAATTTTTATTTAAACAAAAATAATCTGCTTCTGTCTTTTTTTTAACTAAATAACTCTTGCAGATTGGACAACGATCAATCATCACAAAATCTTTTTCTTGGCCAGTTCTTCTATTTTTTTTAACTTCAACAACTTCAGGAATAACATCTCCAGCTTTTCTAATACTGACAATGTCTCCAATCTTAATTTCTTTATCTATTACAAATTTTTCATTATGCAATGTAGCTTTACTTATTAACGATCCTTGGACTAATACTGGTTCTAAAATAGCGTTAGGAGTTATTTGCCCTGTTCTTCCAACAGTAAAAATAATATCTTTAAGTTTGGTCGTAACCTCTTGAGGAGGAAATTTATATGCAGTAGCCCACTTTGGATATTTAGCTGTTAAACCTAATTTATTTTGAATAACAAAATCATCTACTTTTAATACAATTCCATCAATTTCATAAGGTAATGTATCTCTTTTTTTAGTCCAATCTTCAACATAATTTAAAATACCATTTAAATCACTGATTTTTTTAATGTTAGGATTGATTTTAAAACCAAGTCTTTTTAAATATTCTAAAGCTTCATAATGAGTTTTTAAATTGTATCTCTGAGGATCAACAATTTGATAAATAAAAGAATCTAATCTTCTTTGAGCTGTAATTTGTGAATCTAAGTTTCTAACACTACCTGCGGCTGCATTACGAGGGTTTTTTAATAATTCTTTCCCTTCTAATGCTCTCTTTTCATTTGTCTCTTGAAAAACTTTTTTGCTCATATAAATTTCACCACGAACTTCAAGATCGATTTTATCTTTTAATACTAGAGGTATTGATTTAATTGTTTTAACATTAACTGTAATATCTTCCCCAATTATTCCATCTCCTCTAGTTGCAGCTTTTTCTAATTTGCCAGCTTTATAAATTAAAGAAACAGATAACCCATCTATTTTTAATTCACAAACAAAATCTGACCTAAACTCTCTTGTTTTATCAACAAAAGAACTTATCTCTTCTTCATTAAAAACATTACTTAAACTTAAAAGAGGTTTTTGATGAACAACTTTTTCAAATTCTTTTAAAATCTCTCCACCTATTCTTTGTGATGGACTATTTTCATCAATTAATTCCGGATGATTTTCTTCTATTTTTAATAATTCTAACATTAATCGATCATATTCTTGATCTGACACAGTAGGTTGCGCTAAAGTATAGTATTCATAATTATACTTTTCAATTAAATCAATTAATTCTTTTCTTCTTTTATTAAAATCCATTTTATCACCTGTTTTCTCAAAATTATTATACCAAAATTATTTGTTAATTTTTGTAATTCCAATATGATTTTTCATAATTTTTTTAATTAAAAAAGGGTATGGAAAAGAAATAGTTAAAACATTTTTATCTATTCCCACAATAATTCCTTCACCAAAGTCTTTATGTTTAACTAAATCACCAACATTATATTTTAAATCTTCATCTACGTAATACATTTCTTGATAATTAATCTTTTTTGTTGATCCAATTCTTTCAAACAAAGATTCTTCTATTTCTTCAATAAAAGTACTTTCTTCTTTTTCTTTTCTTTGACCAAAAAGCATTCTCATCTTCACACTAGTCATTATTAAATGCTTTTTAGCTCTTGTAATTGCTACATAAAATAGTCTTCGCTCTTCTTCTAAATCTGTTTCAAAAGAGTTAATAAAAGAACCATAAGCAGTATGTGGTATTAATCCTTCTTCAACTCCTGCTATTAAAACAACCTCAAATTCTAATCCTTTAGCAGAATGAATCGTCATTAAAGAAACTTTACCAAAAACACTTTCAATTTGATCACTATTACTAACTAAACTTATCTCCATTAAAAAATCTTCCAAAGTAATGTTTTCAGACTTTTCATCAAAAGAAAGAGTAATTGATTTAAATTCTTCAATATTTTCTAATCGAATCGAAGATTCTATTGTTTTATCTAATTCTAAAGATTCTTTAAAACCACTTTTATCTAAAATATAATCAACTAATTCTGTTAAACTAATCTCCTTAGATTTTTCTTTAAAATCTAAAATCATTTCTTTAAATTTTAATTCTTTTCCACTATCTATAACTTCAAAAATACTTTTGTTTTCTAAAGAGCTTTTAAACTCTAAAATTTCAATAGTTTTATCTCCAATCCCTCTTCTTGGAGTATTAATACACCTCAATAAACTAGAATCATCTTTTTCGTTGTGAATTAATTTTAAATAACTAACTAAATCTTTAATTTCTTTACGATTATAAAAAGCATAAGAACCAACAATTTGATAAGGAATATTTTCCATTAAAAATTTTTCCTCTATTATTCTTGATTGGGCATTTGTTCGATATAAAACTGCTATTTCATCTAAAGAAACCCCTTGATAAATAAACTCTTTAATTTTAGAAACTATTAAAGATGATTCATCTTTTTCTGTTTCCAAACGATAATATCTTGGTTTAGTTCCTTCTTCGCGAGATGTCCACAAATTCTTCTCTTTACGAGATTTATTGTTTTTAATCAAACTATTTGCTAAAGCTAAAATGTTTTTTGTAGAACGATAGTTTTCTTCTAAAATAAAAGTTTTAACTTTAGAAAAATCTTTTTCAAAATTCAAAATATTTTGATAATTAGCACCTCTAAACGCATATATTGATTGATCTATATCTCCTACTACACAAATGTTTTGATATTTAGACGCAATCAAATTTGTTAAAATATATTGAACAGTATTAGTATCTTGATATTCATCAATCAAGATATAACGATATTTTTCTTGATAAAATTTTAAAACATCAGGATTTGATTTAAGCAAAGAAATTGGCAACAATAATAAATCATCGAAATCTACTGCATTACTATTTTTTAACAATTTGGTATATTCTTTATAGATATTACAAACCGTTTCATCAAAAGAAGTATGACAATATTTTTCATATTCTTGACAAGAAATCATTTCGTTTTTTGCGTTACTAATCTTACTTCTAACAATTTTAGGAACATAATGTTTATCGTCTAGATTTAACTGCTTTAAAATCCTTTTTATTAAACTTAAAACATCGGTTTCATCTAAAATAGTAAAATTATTACCTAATTGGCATAACTCGTAATTCTCTCTTAAAATTTTATAACCAAAAGAATGAAAAGTTGAAATCTGAATATGTTTAGCTTCATCTCCTATTAAGTGAAAAATACGATCTTTCATTTCTTTTGCAGCCTTATTAGTAAATGTAATAGCTAAAATATGACTAGGTGTCACTTCTTTGTTTTTGATTAGATACGCCACCTTGTTAGTCAAAAGTTTTGTTTTACCCGATCCTGCTCCAGCTATAACTAAAATAGGTCCTTCGGTGCATTCTACTGCTTTTTGTTGTACATCATTTAAATTTGTTAAATCCATATATTTATCACCTATTTTCTAATAATATTATAACATTTATTGATAAAAAAATAAGCACTTAAGGCTTATTCATAATTAAAATTTATTGATATTCTATTCTCATTAACAACAGTAACTGTTATTGTTGTTGTCAAAGGAATATCTTCTCCTGTTCGTTCATCTGTAATTGGTAACTCTAGATATTTTTCATTTACTAAATCTTGTAAAGTAATATCAAATGTTGAAGATGGAACATTCAAAGATGGAAATAGTCCAGTATTTGAAGTCACATATAATTCTGAAGCATCTTTTATTGTTTCTACTAGAATATCATATGACTTTTCTCTCGACTCTCCAATATATTTACCAACATTAACAACCACAATTGAAGTTATAATTCCAATTATAACAATAACTGCTAATAATTCAATTAACGTAAATCCTTTTTTATTTTTCAAGTTTCATACTCCTCTCTAAAGAAATATTTGTTTCCGGATTTAAACTCAAATCACTAAATTTATTTTTTTTGTATAAAAAGTATCCTGCTGTTGCTATCATCGTAGCATTATCTGTACAATATTTCAATAAAGGTAACTTTAAATTTACATTTTTTTCTTCACATAATTTTATAAATTCTTCTCTCAACCCTTTATTAGCTGAGACTCCTCCTGCTAAAATTAAATTGTTAACTTTTCTTTCTGCTAATAAACGCATTGTTTTTTTTGTCAAAATTTTTATAACACGATTTTGAAAAGAACATGCCAAATTTTCGTTTATTATTTTTTGGTTTTTATTTTTTTCTTTATTAATTAGGTTTATAACAGCACTTTTTAATCCACTAAAACTAAAGTTATAACTTTCATCATCTAAAGGTATAGGAAGACTATATGTATCTTCTCCTTTAAAAGCTAAGGAATCAACAATTGGTCCTCCCGGATAATCTAATCCCATTACTTTAGCAACTTTATCATAAGTTTCTCCTACTGCATCATCTAAAGTGGAACCAATTGTTTCAAAATGATAATAGTCTTTCATATAGACTAAATCAGTGTGCCCACCACTAACTACCAAAGCTACTAATGGGAATTTTAATTCTGTTTCTAAATTATTAGCATAAATATGACCAACAATATGATGAACAGCTATTAAAGGTTTATTCCAAACTAAAGATAAGGTTTTAGCAGCTTGTAACCCAATTAATAAAGAACCCACTAATCCTGGACCATACGTAACCGCAACAGCTGAAACATTTTCAGATTTTATTTTAGCTTTTAATAAAGTTTCCTCAATTACTAGAGTGATATTTTCAACATGATGGCGGCTAGCTATTTCAGGAACAACTCCACCATAATCTTTATGAATATCCATTTGAGAAAGAACAACTGTTCCTAAATCTTCTTTACCATTTTTAACAACGCTAGCGCTTGTTTCGTCACAACTCGTTTCAATTCCTAATATATATATATCTTTCATTACTTCACCATCTTTACCATTAATAGAGCGTTCTCTTCATCAAAATAATATTTCTTTCTTATATTAACAACTTTAAAACCATGTTTATCATAAAATTTAATTGCTGAAAAATTACTTTCTCTAACTTCTAATGTCATTTTTTTACAAATACTTTCTTTTTTTAAAACTTCATTTAATAACAAAGTTGCTTTACCTTGTTGACGATAATTTTTATTAACAACTAAATCAATAATTTCAATTTCATCTTCGACAATTGTATAAATAATAAATCCAATTATTTTTTCTAATTCTTCTAAAATCAATATTTTATATTGAGAATTGAATATATATTTATAATTAGGATTTAATTCTTTACCTAGTTTTTCAATCTCAATAATGTCCTGTTCTTTATAATTTCGAATCATGTTTAACCTGATTCTTTCTTTCTTCTGCTTCAACTAATTTTAAGTAATTAGGATTAACTAAATGAGGGTTAAGAGGTTTATAATTTTTTAAAACATAATTAATTACATTTATATTAATTTTTAAAGGCTTTATACTTATATCATTTGATAAGCAATCTCCAATATAAGTTTTTTTACCATTTAATTGAGAGGCCTCATCTAAAAGAACAACAAAATCTAAATACTGTTCTTTTAAAATTTCTTGATAATTATGATCATAGATAGCTCCAAAAACTTTATCTCTTCGTGCATCTATAAAAACTACATAGTAATCACTATTATCATAAGAAAGAGCATTTGCTTTTAAACTAGAAATTGAATAGATTTTTTTATTTAAAGCAACAGCATATGTCTTAGCGATAGTAACTCCTATTCTTGTCCCTGTAAATGATCCGGGTCCATTAATAACAATTATATTATCAATATCGTTAGGGTCTAATTTTAATTCGGAAAAGGCTTCTTTTATGCTTGAAAGAGCATATTTTGAATGCTCTTTCATATTATTTAATTCTATTTTTTTTAATTCTTGATCTTCTTTACTAATTATTAATGTGAAAGTCGCAGTACTTGTATCTAATAGAAGATTAATCATAAAACTGCCTCACATAAATCTTCATATTGTTTACCATAAGGTTTAATGACAAAAACTCTAGTATCTTCATCAATAACTTTAATTTTAATTTCTAATCTTTCTTTTGGTAAATAACTAGTTATTGTATCAGCCCATTCAATCGCTACAATTCCATCTTTATTAAAATATTCTTCTAAACCTAATGTTGTTATATCTCCATTTAAGCGATAAACATCCATATGAAATAATGGCATTTCTACAGCATTATATTCCTTAATGATATTAAAAGTTGGAGATGTAATAATCTCATCTATCCCTAAAGAAATAGCTAAACCTTTTGTAAATACAGTTTTACCACTTCCTAAATCACCTGATAAACAAATAATCATATTAGGGAATCTTTCAGAAGCTATATTTTGAGCTAATTCTAAAGTTTGAGATTCATCTCTCGTTGTAATTTTATATTCCATTTTATCACCTATATAGATTATATCATTTATCAAAAGATAAAAACAACTAATTTCAAAAAAAAAGTAAAGATTAAATCTTTACTTTTTAACTGTTTGAGTTTTTCCTGTAAATGTCCATCCTGCTTGTGTTTTATTTGATGACCATTTATATTCTGTTTTAGTGTCTGTTTGTCTATATCCTGCTGGTAATGATAATACCCATCCAGAATCAACTGTTGTTGTTCCTCCAGGAATTATTCTTTGTTCTACCATGCTATATCCTGCTTCAGAAACATTTCTTGTCCATTTAACATCTCTTAATACTCTTACAGTTTTCATTATTCTTTTAGCTGCTATAATTCTAACAGATGAAGTTGATACTTGTCTTGAACAAGTCATACTTGCTCCACTTCCACTTGCTGTATATCCTGTTGGACAACTATATTTTGTATTACTTGATGATGTTGTGTTTGCAATTGGTGCAGCTTTTTGTGTTGTTGTTGATGATGTTGTGTTTGCAATTCGTGCAGCTTTTTGTTTTGTTGTTGATGATGTTGTGTTTGCAATTGGTGCAGCTGTTTGTGTTGTTGTTGAATATGTTGGTGTTATTTTATATTTTTTATATTCATAAACTACATACGATGCACAAACACTACAATCTTTTATTGTTGAAGAACCAAGACTAACATATTTATAAGTACTTGTACTTGATAAAGCTGTTTTACTTGTTACTGTTCCAACATATACTAAAGTAGTTCCAGTAGTTGTTGTTACTTGTCTTGAACAAGTCATACTTGCTCCACTTCCACTTGCTGTATATCCTGTTGGACAACTATAT
>JAAZBI010000027.1 GCA_012513875.1 Mollicutes bacterium | reverse complement strand
TCTACATTTTGCATATCATAAATATAAGAAGCGTTTCGAGGTATTTTGTTTTCTAATATTGCTGTTCTTACTTTTTTGATTGAAGTCATTATTTTTTCCATATTTTCTTCGGCTGTTTTATTAATAACATCTTTTTGATATTCTGGATATGGTTCAAGCATTATTGAAGAATATTTTTTATTTGGTAATGCTTGATATATTTCTTCTGTTACAAAAGGTATGAAGGGATGAAGCATCTTTAATATATCTTTTAATACAGTTATTAATACCTTTTTATCACTCATATTAGATTTTGATATTTCAATATACCAATCACAAAAATCATTCCAAATAAATTCGTTTAACTCACTACCTACTAAACCAAATTCATATTTCTCCATATTTTTTTGAACTGATATTATAGTTTTATTTAATTTTGATATAATCCACTCATCTGCCAACTTTATTTTGTCATTTGTTTCATTTTCATTTTGGATTTTCATCAAAGTAAAACGTGATGCATTCCATAATTTATTAATGAAGTTCCATGATGATTTTACTTTTTCTTCATCATATCTTAAATCTTGACCCAATGCTGAATTGGTAGTAATAAACAAACGTAAAGCATCAGTCCCATATTTTTCTATTACATCTATAGGATCAACACCATTACCTAATGACTTACTCATTTTTCTACCATCTTTATCTCGAATCAAACCATGAATTAAACAATCTTTAAATGGTCTTTTATTTAAAAAATGTAAACCTTGAAAAGTCATTCTATTTACCCAAAAAGGAATAATATCATATGCTGTTACTAAAACATTATTTGGATAATAACGATTAATTAAATCATTGTTTTCTGGCCATCCTAAAGTACTAAACGGCCATAGTGCACTACTAAACCAAGTGTCTAATACATCTTCATCTTGTTGCCATCCTTCACCTTTAGGTTCTTCTAATCCAACATATACTTCTTCACCTTTATACCATGCTGGAATACGATGACCCCACCATAATTGACGAGAAATACACCAATCATGAGTAATTGTCATCCAATGATTCATAATTTTTTCAAATCTTTTTGGAACAAAATTAACTTTTGTATCATTATCTTTTTGATTATCTAAAACTTTATCTGCTAATGGTCTCATTTTAACAAACCATTGCTTAGATAAATATGGTTCAACCATAGCGTTAGTTCTTTCACTATGACCTACTGAATGATTTCTTTTTTCTACTTTAACCACTAAATCTTGATTAGTTAAATCTTCCATTAATTTTTTACGACAATCAAAACGATCTAAACCATTATAAATTAAAGCATTCTCATTCATAGTTCCATCTGGATTAATAACTTTAATTCTTTCTAAATTATGACGATTACCTACCTCAAAATCATTTGGATCATGAGCAGGAGTTATTTTTACTACCCCTGTACCAAATTCCATATCAGCATGTTCATCTTCAATAATTGGAATTAATTTATTTACTATCGGTAAAACAACCTTTTTACCAATTAAATGCTGATATCTCTTATCTTGAGGATTAACTGCTACTGCAGTATCACCAAATAAAGTTTCTGGTCTCGTTGTTGCAATTTCCAAATAAGTGCTTTTGTCTTCTAAATAATATTTTAAATGATAAAAAGCTCCTTCTACATCTTTATAAATAACTTCTTCATTAGATAAAGCTGTCATAGCTTCAGGATCCCAATTAATTATTCTTTCTCCTCGATAAATTAAACCTTGATTATATAAATCAATAAAAACTTTATTTACTGCTGAACTTAATCCTTGATCTAAAGTAAATCTTTCTTTTGAATAATCTAAACTAAGTCCCATCTTTTTCCATTGTAAATGAATATTCTCTGTATATTCTTTTTTCCATTCCCAAGCTATTTTTAACCAGTCTTCTCTCTTCATTGCTCTCGGTTTTATTCCTTGTTCTTTTAATTTCTGATCAATTTTAGCTTGGGTTGCTATTCCAGCATGATCCATTCCTGGTAACCACAAAACATCATAGCCTTTTAATTTTTTATAACGTATTAAAATGTCTTGTAAAGTTGTATTCCAAGCATGACCTAAATGTAGCTTCCCAGTAACATTAGGTGGTGGAATAACTATACAATATGGTTCTTTTGTTTCATCTCCTGATTTGAATAAATCTTTACTTAACCAAAAATCATATTTTTCAGCTTCTACTTGTTGATGATTATATTTTAAATCTAACATTTATTCACTTCCTTTACTTTTTGATAAAAATCTTTTTTAATAATTTTTGCATATTTTTCATCAGTTATCTTATAAATCTTTAATAATTTTTCAAAATATTTTTTTCTTGATAAATAATTAATTGAGAATTTAAAATTTAAATCATAGACAAATAATAAATTAATATATAGTAAATCTTTACCATTATAATTCTTAGTATACATTGCTAAAGTTTTATTTTCGATAGCTGTTTTAACATAATCACTAAGTTCATTATTTGCTGGATCACGACAAATTTTTTTAGTTGCTAAAATATTAAAAATATCTAGTTTATCAGCATCTCTAATTATTTTAGAAAATAATATTTCATCTTTATTACATTCTTCTCCAATAGCAAATTTATTGTGATATTTTATAGCTTTACATAAAATATTATCATATTTAGTATCACTAATAAACTCTCTAATTAAACCTTTTTCAAATAATAATTCTGACCCAAAATCACCGTGATCTAAACTTTGTAAGTCATTAAAAGTATCATACTTGATTGCTTGTTCAAATCTTCCCAAATCATGAAGTAGTCCCATTAAATATGCCATCTCTTTTTGTTCTTTTGATAACTTTAATGATTTAGCTATCTTATACGCTAAAGCTGCTGTTCGATAAGAATGAATATATTTTCTTTTTATCTTTTCATTACTTCTGTTATATTTTTTAATAAATTTTTCAAAAGCAAGATTAATTTTTAATTTCATAGTTGACTCCTATCTTATTAATTATATCATATAAACAAAAAAATCGCCCTTAAAATAAGGACGAAAAATCGCGGTACCACCTTAGTTCACAATTGTGCACTCAATATGATAACGGTCTTAACCGATCTTAACTACTATTAGTTCATTAAGACAACTCCCAAGCTACAAATAAATAATTATTCTTTAGTTTTCACCAACCACTAAATTCTCTATAAATAATTTTTTTATTCCTCTTGTTCTTAGTTTTTAATTTCAATTCCTCCAAAGATAACTGTGTAATCAATTATCAATGTCTTTTTAGCGTCTGAATTTGAATTGGTTTTGTTTTCAACTCCTCCAGCTATTGGAGTTCCTTGGACTTCAATGTTTACATCTTTAGGAACAAAGATAGTCACTCCTCCAAAGATTGCTTTAATCGAAATATATCCGATTTCATTTTTAATATTAATATCTCGATAATCTACTTCACATCCGCCAAAAATAGCACTTATTTGACTATTAGTGTATTCTTTACTTATTACTTTTTCTTCAATTTCTGAAAAGAAAGCATTAAATTTAGAATTATCAGTTAATATGATTTCCTTTTTTTTAGGTTTGAAAATAAATGATAAACCAACTTCAATAATAATAATTGGAAAAAAGATTAACCAAATAGAATTAGAATCAATTACATTTATAAAATTTAATAATAATAAAAATCCAAAAATAATTATTGAAACAAAAAAGTAATCAAGTCTTTTTCTAGTAGCTATACCACCTATACCTAATAACATTAAAAATACTGCGAATAACAAATCACGAATATTTTTAATAATGACAATATCAAAATTAGATAATAAGAACATAACTCCTAATAATATAATTAAAACACCAACTAATTTTTTCATGTTTCACCTCATTTAAATTATATCTTAATACTACTACATTTTTTCTGGAATATCAATTGCTAAAATGTTTAATAACTCTGTCATTGTTTCTAAAACTTTGTTTGATAAACTAAACCAAGATGTTTTTAATGATTCATCTCTTTCAATTAAAATTGGGCATTCTTGATAAAAACGATTATAAATACTCGCTAATTCATATAAATAATTAGTTATCTCATTTAAAGATTTTTCTTTAAATGCTTGTTCTAATACTAAACCTTTTTTAATTAAAGTTAACGCTACTGCTTTAGCAGTTTCTTGTTCAAGATTAGTAATAAGTTTAATTTGCATATTTTGATCCAAGCCTTTTTTAATTAAAGATTTAATTCTAATCACTGAATACAATAAGTATGGAGCTGTTTTGCCTTCTAATTCACTAAACTTTTGAGGATCAAAAACATAATCAGTACTACGGTTTGGTAATAAATCTGCATATTTTATCGTAGCGATTGCTAAAGAACGAGCTATGCTTTGACGATTATCTTTTATTTCTTGATTTAATCTTTTTTCAGTTTCAACTGTTACCAAATTTAATAAAGATTCTAAAGTCATAACATTCCCATCTCTAGTTTTAAATGGTTTACCTTCCTCGTTATTCATTGTTCCAAAACCTAAAAATTCTAATTTTGTTTGTGGAGCCATTTGTGATTTAGAAACAGCTCTAAAAACTTGTTTAAAATGAAGGCTTTGACGATTGTCAACTATATACCAGATTTCATCTGGTTGATAATTCTTAATACGAGAATAAATTGTTGCCAATTCTGTAGTGGCATATAAAATAGCACCATCAGTTTTCTTTAATAATAAAGGTGGCATTGGAGCATTATCATCTGATTCTTCTAATTCAATTATTAAAGCTCCATCACTCTCTTTAACTAAATCTTTAGATTTTAAATGTTCCATTAATAGTTCAATATATTTTTGACTGTCACTTTCACCCTCAAATAAATCAAAAGTCGTATTTAATTCGTCATAGATTTTTTTAATACTGGTTTTTGAAACATTTATAATTTTATTCCATAAACGTAAATAACCACTATGGCCATTTTGAAGTTGCATAGTAATTTCTTTAGCGGCATTTAAATAGTCATCATCTTCTTTAGCGCGATTAGAAGCATAAGGATATATTTCTTCTAAATCTTGATTAGTTAAATCTAAATCATCAGTTTCATTATCTTCTTCAAAATAACTAAGATGAGGATAACGATTTTTAATTTCTAAAATAATTAATCCCATTGGTCTTCCCCAATCTCCTAAATGAGCATCAGAGATTGTTTTATAACCTAATCTAATTGCTAATCTTTTTAGTGCTTCACCAATGTTAGCGCTTCTTAAATGACCTACATGCAAGCTTTTTGCCACATTAGCGCCACCATAATCTAAAAAGATGGTTTTATTTAAATTTAATTGTTCTTCTGATTGATTAATTAATTCAATTAAATAATTAGAATTCAAAGAAATATTTATAAAACCTGGACCAGCAATATTTATATTAACAAAAGAATTATCTTTCTCTAATTCAAAACAAATTTTTTCTGCTATAAAAAGAGGATTAGCTTTTATTGTTTTAGCTATTCCCATAACACCATTATATTGAAATTCTCCCAAATCAGGACGTGATGAAATTAAAATTTGTGGTTCTTCATCATAACCTAAATCTTTTAAAATTACTTTTAATTTTTGTTCAATAATTTGATTTATATTAATCATTATCCATCTCCTTATTAATTACTTCTTTTTTAATTTCATCTAAAATGTTCAAAGCTTCTAATGGACTCTTTTCTAAAACATTAATAGCTTTTATCTTTTCAATAATTTCTTGATATTTATTTTCTTCATAAGTATCTAGATTCAATTGCTCTTGAACGATTGGTTTTTTAATCGAAGAATTTTCATGAACTAGTAAAATTTCATTAGCTCTCTTAATTAAAGAATTAGGTAATTTAGCAAGTTTTGCTACATGTATACCATAACTCTTATCAACTGCTCCTGGTTTTATTTTGTGAAGAAAAATAATGTTGCCTAATTCTTCTAAAGCTGAAACATGAACATTCTTTACCTTAGCTAATCTTTCTTCTAAAGTTGTTAATTCATGATAATGAGTAGAAAATAAAGTTTTACATTTAATATGATCATGAATATATTCAATAATAGATTGAGCTAAACTCATTCCATCATATGTTGCTGTTCCTCTCCCTAATTCATCAAATAAAATTAATGAAGATTCTGTTGCATTTTGAATTGCGTTATTAGCTTCCATCATTTCAACCATAAATGTTGATTCACCACTAACTAAATCATCACTAGCTCCTATTCTAGTAAAAATTTGATCAAAAATAAAGATTTCAGCTGATTCTGCTGGCACAAAAGAACCTAAAGCAGCCATAATCGATATAATTGCTAATTGTCTTAAATAAGTCGATTTACCAGCCATATTTGGACCAGTTATAATTAAAATATTAGTCTCTTCATTTAAAATAATATCATTAGGAACAAACTCTTCATTCATAACTTTTTCTACTAAAGGATGACGAGAATTAATTATTTTAATTTCTTTTGTTTGATTTAATTTTGGACGAACATAATTGTTTTTTTCAGCTACTACAGCTAAAGAAACTAAAGTATCAATTTCAGCGATCATTTTAGCGATAATTTGAATCTCTGAAACATGTTGTTTAGTTTGATCTTTAATCTCCATAAACAAATTATATTCTAATTCAATTATCTTTTCTTCAGCCCCAATAATTAACTCTTCTTTTTCTTTTAATAAAGGAGTTATATATCTTTCACAATTTGCTAAAGTTTGTTTTCTTTGATAATTAAATTCTTCTTTCACAAGAGGTATATTTCCTTTTGTAACTTCAATATAATAACCAAAAATTTTATTGAAACCTACTTTTAAGTTTTTAATTCCCGTTCTTTCTCTTTCCTCTTGTTCTATTTTTAATATAAAATCTGTATCACCTTTCTTATTAGCTTTTATTTGATCGAGTTCTAAATTAAATCCAGACTTAATTAAATTTCCTTCTTTTAAACTAAGCGGTGCATCCTCATTAATACTCTTTTCTAATAATTCATACAAAGGTTGTAAACAATTAATCTTTTGAGAATAATTTAAATTCTTTAAAATATTTTGAATATCAGGTAATACTCTTAAAGATTTTTTTAATTGTAATAAATCTTTAGCGTTCATATTACCATAAGATATTCTTCCACATAATCTTTCCAAATCATAGATTTGATAAAGTAAAGCTTGTAATTCTTCTTTTAAAATAAATTCCTCTAATAAAGTTTCAATCATATCATATCTTTTTTCAATGATTTGATGATTAGTTAAAGGATTCTCAATCCATCTTTTTAAATTACGACTTCCCATCGCTGTCTTTGTTTTATCTAAAAGCCATAACAAAGAATAACTTCTTGTTTTTAATCGACTATTTTCTACTAAATCTAAATTTCTTTTCGTATATATATCCATCTTCATAATATCTTTAGATTCTTTTTGACTTACTTTTTGTAAATAATCTAAACTTCTTTTTTGAGTTTCACTTAAATACGCAACTAAAGATTTAATACCTGCAATAAGACGAATATCACTAAAATCTTCATATAAATATTTGTATTTTTGATCGGAATTTTCTTGATTATAAACAGATACAATTATTTTATATTTGTTTCTCAATAAATCAATTATTGTTTTATCAACTTTATCATCTTGAATAATTTCTTTAATATTTAAAGATAAAATCTCATTTAAAAGAGCTTCTCGAGAATGATCAATTAAAGTAACAAAAATTTCTCCTGTCGATAAATCAGCGTAAGTTAAAACATAAGAATGATCAAAATCACGAACATTTCCTATAAAGTTATTACTATTTTCATCTAATAAATCTCCATTCATAATGGTACCTGGAGAAATAATTTGAATAACTTCTCTTTTAACAATTCCTTGAGCAATTTTAGGATCTTCTACTTGCTCACATATAGCTACTTTATAACCTTTATTAATTAGTTTTTCCAAATAGTTGTTGGCAGCATGGTAAGGAATGCCACACATTGGAATACGCTCGTTTAAACCAGCATTTTTACCGGTTAAAACTAAATCTAATTCTTTAGAAACTACTTCTGCATCTTCAAAAAACATTTCATAAAAATCACCTAAACGAAACATTAAAATAACGTCTTCATATTCAGATTTAATATCTAAATATTGAGACATCATTGGAGTTACTTTTGTTTTATCTACTTCGTTTCTCTTCATGTTAATCACCTAATTAATTATATCATAAAATAAAAAAGATACATAATGTATCTTAATCACAAGTCCCTGTATTGTTCTGAATAAAAGCTGGTAGATAACCTGTTTGACGATTATCATATTGATGAATAATATTAATATCATAAGTATTGTTATCTTTTAAATTACGAATTGCTACTTTAATATTTAAAATTGTATTATATTTAAGAACTGGCATTGCTAAAGTTGTTGATTTATAAGTAATAAAATCATTTATATTCATTAAATTATTTAAAAAATAATAACCATCAGGTAATCTTTCAGCTTTATTGCCATATTTAATTGTCTTTTCTTCCGAATTGACAATCAATCTTTTAACATTCAAATCTTGAAAAACAATATCTAAACAGCTACAACCACAAATATTAACTCCATAAATTTTTCTTTGAATCAAATCTTTTTTTACATCGTTTAAGACTGTTCCTCTAACAATTGCTATTTCTGACATTTTTTCATACTGATCAATTTGATCAGTAAGATCGATAACTGTTTTAAACATTGCTAATGCTATTAAAGATATAATTACAAAACTTACTAATAACTCGATTGTTGAAAAGCCTAAATTTTTCATCTAATCACCTCAATTTAAAATTAAACTAGAATATTCACCATTATTAAAAGACATGATAATTCGATAACTAGAGCTCGTATCACTTACTCTTAAAGATCTTAAAAATCTTAACATCCCAGAATCAATATTATATGTTATATAATTATTAATAACTGGTGATATATCATAAACTGAAAAATAGATTTTATTAATATCTAAATCATCTATTAATTGTTCATAGTATCCAGTTGTATCAAATTCATAACTAGTGATATCAAGAATTGGATTTGTACTTAAATCTGAAATCAAAGAAGTTATTCCTTCTTGATTAAAATATTCTTGAATTGTTTTAGCAGCATGAATCGTTTCTGAGGTGTTATATTTACTATTCAACTGATAATTTTTTTGAGTTATAGATATTTGAGAATAAAGCATTACTAAAATTGTAATAACAATTCCAACAATAGCAATTGTCTCAATAAGAAAGAAACCTTGATTATTTATTTTTTTCATTTTATCACCTCGGATTATTGCTATTAAACTATTTTTATTATATAATAAAAATAAGATAAATACTAGATATTATATCGAGAATATTAAGAGGGTGAAAAAGTGATTAGAACTTTTGATTATGAAAGACTGCCAATCGTTGAAATTGTTAACGAAATAATTATCGACGCTGTACGAAGAGGCGCTAGTGACATCCATTTTGATCCGACTAGTCAAATGATGAAAGTTAGAATTAGAATAGATGGCGAAATGTTTTTTTATACGAGCGTACCTAATACCTTGAAAAAGAATTTATTAACTCGTATTAAAATTATAGCTGGAATGAATATTACTGAAACAAGATTACCACAAGATGGAGCTATCCAAACGAAACTTAAAGATATGAATCTTGATCTTCGTGTTTCTTCTCTACCTTGTAATTATGGAGAAAAACTCGTAATTCGTATCTTAGATTATTCAATGAGTTTAAAAGGATTAGAACACTTAGGTTTTAGTGAAAACAATTATAAAAAAATATTAGAAATAATTTCTAGTCCAAGTGGTATTATTTTAGTTACAGGAGCAACTGGAACTGGTAAATCAACTACTGTTTACTCTATCTTACAAAAATTAAATAAAGAATCTGCTAATATAATTACTGTTGAAGATCCAATCGAAATGAACATTGAAGGAATCAATCAAGTTCAAATTAATAGTGATATTGGTTTAGGATTTGGTAACATTTTACGTTCTATTTTAAGACAAGACCCTAACATTATCATGATTGGAGAAATTAGAGATGATGAAACAGCCAGAATTGCTACGAGAGCTTCTATTACAGGACATTTAGTATTATCAACATTGCATACTAATAACTCATTAAATACTATTGAACGTTTATTAGATATGGACGTTGAAAGATATTTATTAGCGAGTGCTTTAGAAGGAATCGTTTCTCAAAAATTAGCGAGAAGATTATGTGATAAATGTAAAAAATTAAGACCAACTAATAAATATGAAAAAGATTTAGTTAAAAGTGTCTTAAACTTAGATATGAATGAATTATATGCTCCAGTTGGTTGTAGCGAGTGTACTAATGGTTATCGTGGTCGTGTTGCTATTCATGAGGTTTTAAAAATTACTCAAGAAATTAGAGATGCTATTGCAGAAGGTGTCGCTAAAGAT
>JAAZBI010000026.1 GCA_012513875.1 Mollicutes bacterium | reverse complement strand
CCATTTAAATTATCATTTAATGAAGAATCATATTTTGTTCCGTTTATATCTCCTACTATACCACCTACATCACTTGAATAATATACATTAGCTGTTCCTAAATAACTTGATCCATATCCTTTTCCTATATTACCTCCTGTCCCATTAATTTCACCAGCTTTTAAAACTCCTGTACTTATTCCTTTATAATTATATCCAATAATGCCACCAACATGACTATAAGTTCCACCATCGACATTAACATCTGCTAATAAACTTAAAGCATTTTTATTAGTACTATTGTATCCTACAACTCCTCCTGCATAAGAATTATTTGCAATAACATCTCCTTGTAAATAGATATCACTTACATTACCATTATTATAACCTGTAATACCACCTGTATAAGTATTACCTTCAATATTAATTCCTACTAAATTCAAGCCATAAATATAACCATTGTTATAACCAAATAATCCTGTATATTGTCTAGTAGGTTTGTTGATATATAAATTACTGATTGTTTTAGCGTTTCCAACAAATGTTCCTTGAAAATTATTTGTGTTATCTCCAATTGGCATAAATCCTTCTTCAGTTGTTAATTCTGTTTTTAATATCTCTATTGTTCCATTATTATTTATATCTTCAAAGATTTTTGTTGTTGAATCTCCATATGTACTGTCATCTGTTATATTAATATCATTCATTAATTCTACATTCTTATTTAAAAATGTATAATATGTCCCTGTTGTCCCATTTACCATGTTTGAAAATGTTACTAAATCTTCTACTGTATATATATAACATGTATCAACATTATTATAATCTTCTGCTGTTCCATTTCCACATATTACCCCTGGATTTGGGTCTTCAATAAAAAGTACTTCAGGGTCTCCTACACACACTCCTAGTTCATCAATTGGATAAACATTCATATCTTTATATGTCCCACAAGCTTTTAATCCTTGCCATTTATTTGTTCCTTTTATATAAATATAAGGTTGATCATTTTCTTTTGTGATTGTTAAACTGGTATAATGTTCGGTACTTAATTTATATTCGGAAAGATTGCTTTTACTAATTGTGGTTTCATCTAAATCAGGATTAGCATCTTTTTGAATTCTTATTGCATTTAATACTAGTTTGGCATCACTATTAAACGATCTTTTTCTAGCACTTTCTAATATATTAGTTATTATTGGTATACTAATTGCTATTATTATTGCTAAAACTACTAGTACTCCTAATATTTCAATTAACGTAAATCCTTTTTTAGCCATATCTACACCTCTTTTATATCCATACTCCAAAACCAACACCTAGCATTCCTAAAAATAATCCTATAGTCCAAAACAATTTAACAATATCTTGTTCTTGCCAACCAAGTTTTTCAAAATGATGATGTAATGGTGTCATTAAAAAAACTTTCTTTCCAGTTAATATCATAGAAACATTTTGAATGATAACAGTTAATGTTTCAATAACAAAAACTCCAGCTACTACAACTAATGTCAATTCATGATGAGTTAATATACCTATAGTGGCAAGTGTTGCTCCTAAAGATAAAGAACCGGTATCACCCATAAAAATACGAGCTGGATGAGTATTATACAATAAGAATCCCATTAAAGCTCCTACTAATACAAAACAGATAATAGCTATTTCTTGATAACCAACAACCCAAGTTGAACCCCAAGTAATTAAACCAAAAGTTAAAAAAGCTATTACTGATAACCCCCCTGATAACCCATCTAAGCCGTCGGTAATATTAACAGCATTTGAGAAACCTACCAAAACAAATAAAATAAAGAATGGATAAAACCAACCTAAATTAATTGTAATATTTAGTGTATAAAATGAAATAATATTATTACCACCTGTTTTTACATAAATAATATAGAAAACAATTGCAATTAATATTTGAGCTATTAACTTTTGAATAGTTGTTAATCCTTCATTTTTTCCTTTTTTAACACTTAAATAATCATCAACAAATCCTAATAAACCATAACTTAGAAAAACAAAAACAACAATTAATAAATTATAGCTAAAATCTAATTTACCACTTATAATTAAAATTAAAAAAGTTAATAAAGTTGAACTAATAAAAATTATTCCTCCCATTGTAGGAATACCGTTCTTTTTATTATGTGCTTTCGCTAAGAAAGAACTAACTGTTTGTCTTGCTTTTAATTTTTTTAATGTAGGTACTAATATTAATCCAATAATAGCCGATAAAGAAAATCCAATCATCAAAGCTAAAATAGATTTTGTTAAAATTAACATATTATCACTCTCTTCT
>JAAZBI010000025.1 GCA_012513875.1 Mollicutes bacterium | reverse complement strand
GCTAACAAATATAAAGTAGTTCACAATGCAGAAGGTTCAAATATGAGAGCCGGCATAGCATCTGTTTTAATTAAAAATTGCTCTTTCACTGGAAAAATAAAAGCTGATTTAGGAATTTTTGAAGTTGATGAAAGAGGTGCCTATAAAGTTTTCAAATATTTAAAACCAGATTATTTAATTTGTACTAATTTGTTTCGTGATTCAATCAAAAGAAATGGTCATGCTGAATTTGTATTAAAAAAATTAAAAGAAAATGATTTTTCAAAAACAACTTTAATTTTAAATGCTGATGATTTGATTTCTAGTCAATTAAATCAAAATAACTCTGTTTTTTTTGGAATTGAAAAAACAAATCTCAAATCTTTAAATAACATTGTAAATGATATTAGTAACTGTCCAGTATGTCAGTCAAAATTAATAGTTGATTACAATCATTATTATCACATTGGAAAATATCATTGCCCTAATTGTAAATTTAAAAGCCCTAGTAAAGATTTCATCGGAAAATTAGATTTAAAGAAAAATATATTAACTATTAAAAATAAAGATGAAAAAATAACTTATAATTTATTTCAAGATAACATCTATAACGCCTATAATTTGTTAGCAGCTGTAACTCTATTTAAAACTTTTGGTTTAACTGATCAACAAATAAAGAAAGGTTTGAAAAATGTAACTGCACCTAAAACTAGATATGAAAAAATAACAAATAATAATCTGGAAATTATTTCTTTGTTATCAAAAAATCAAAATCCAATTTCCACTTCATTAACATTGGATTATATTTCTCAATTAGATGGAGATAAAACATTAATCTTTATGATTACAGATATTAAAACAAAAAAACATAAAACCGAAGATACTTCTTGGTTATATGATACTGATTTTGAATTTTTAAATAAATCTAATATCAAACAAATTATTTGCTGTGGTGAAAGATGTTATGATTTAAATTTAAGATTAAAGTTAGCTGGTATTAAAGAAAATGTTATTATTACTAATGAAAGTTACGATCATATCAAAGAATTAATTGATTTTAATAATGAAAAAATTATTATCTTATCAGCTTTATATAGTTATAAGAAAGCTGATAAATTAAAAAAAGAATTGCGAGGTGAATAAATTGATTTTAGAAGTCTTATATCCAGAATATATGAATTTATATGGTGATAATGGCAATATAAAATACCTACAACAATGTTTACCAAATTTGGAAGTTATTTATACTTCATTCCAACAAGAACCTGCTTTCTTAACTAAAAAAATAGATATGTTATATCTAGGACCAATGACTGAAGATAGTCAAGAATTAATAGCTGAAAAACTATACCCATATAAAAAAGAAATTAAAGACTTAATTAAAAATAACACTTTTATACTAGCAACAGGTAATGCTTTTGAATTGTTTGGAAAATATATTGAAAAAGAGAACAAAGAACAATTTAAAGGGTTAGGTTTATATAATTTTTATACAATTAGATTTAATCATTTAAGATATAATGAAAACACTATTGGTATTTTTAATAATTTAGAAATAGTAGGATCTAAAAATCAATTAAGCTTCTCATACGGGAAAATAAATAAACCTTTCTTAAAAATAATTAAAGGTACAGGATTAAATAAAGAATCAACTTTAGAAGGAATAAAAGATAAAAACTTTTATGGAACTTATCTATTAGGACCAATACTAGTTAATAATCCTTTTCTAACTAAAAAGATATTAGAAGATTTAAAAGTTAAATATCAATTACCATTCTTTGTTGATTCTTTAAAAGCATATAACAAAAGAATTGATGATATAAAAAAAGAAAAGTAAGATAAAATCTTACTTTTTATTAAATATAAATTCATCAAATATTGGTCTAACACCTGTCTTATCATCATTTAAATGAATTTTAGATTGATAAATATCATATCCAGGATATTGATTACCTTCAATTAATATTGGCCCATTATCAGTAATTGCTATATCCCAACCAACTAATCCTACCTCGGGTATTTTTTTGCTCACCGTTTCAATCATCTTTAACGCTTCTTTAAAGTATGGAATTTTAAAACCAGATATAGGTGTCTTGGTAACTGGATGTTTTTCATAAATATTACCTTGTCTATCAATGGCAGGGTTTGTAATAATACCTTGTTCACTAATAACACTATACATTCCACCATGATTAAAATTATCAACAACATTTTTGCCATTGCCAATTCTTATTGCTCTAAACAATATTTTACTTTTACCGTTCTTATATCCTGCTACTATCCTTAAAGAATTAACAGAATTAGGAAATAATTTATTCATTTCTTTTGATTGAATTATATATTGTTCAACCAATAATTGTTTATTAGTAATTAACTTTTTATACAATGTTTTTAAATTAGTTGTTTTCTTAATAATAATTTTTTCAATATTTTTACCACATTTTAAATCAATTGGTTTTACCAAAATAGTTTTATGTTTTTTTACAAATGATAAAAACTCCTCATAATTATTATCTAAATACACATAATCTCTACCAATATACTTGCTAAAAATTTTATTGAATTTAACTTTGTTATTAAACGAATCAAAATACTTTGGATCGTTCATAGCTTTAATATAAGAATTATTTATTCCCCTTGTCACAAAAGTTTTTCTTTGTTTAGAAGATAATTCTTCAAAATAAAAAATACGATAATCAACATAACCAGATTGATATTTTAGAGAGCATATAATAATATCAAAAAAGATAATGATTTTATTTTTACCACTTCTTTCAGATACTATTTTTATAGTTTTAAAAAACTCTTTAAAACTTAAATTAAATAATCTACCAATATAATATTTTATCTTATTCATAATCTCACCTAAGATCATTATATCAAAAAAACTAAATATTTATTTAATTTTTAAGGGGTAATTAAGGGGTGGTTTTTTCAAACACAAAAAAACCCTTATAAAATAAGGGCTAATTTTTAAATGGTCGGGAAATAAAATGAATTTCTAAATTTTTATACTAATCTAAAAAATCTTCCTTTTTTAAACATATTTCTATAATTTTAATATCTTTATTAAATCTTTTCACATTATATTCACGTATTTTTTTAAAGCCTAAATCTGTAAAAATTTCGGAAGAATTACGGTTCTCTTCAAAATTATCGTATAAACTGTCAACATTATAACTATTAAAAGCAACATTACATAGTTGTTTTAACGCCTCTTTTCCATATCCATACCCTCTATGACAAGGTTCGACGAGAACTCCGCACTCATATTTATTTTCTTTCTCGTTAAAATGGAAATTCACATATCCAATAAACTTATCATCTTCTTTTCTAACAATATAAGCAAAATATCGATTTAATTCTTTTCTTTTTTCAAAATCTCTGTTCCATTTTTCTTTTGGAAAATCTATACATCCTGTATCATAATGATATCCATCATATGAAACGTCCCATCCAGCATTATATTCCATAGCAAGTGGATCAGATAATACTTGTTGTTCATACCAATATTCCTCTAGGGTTGGCTCTTTTAAATATATTTTCATATAATATTTCTCCTTAATATAATTATATATCATTTATTGCAAAAAATAAAACTGTGAATTTTATTTCCACAGTCTGTTTATGTTTATTCCCAAATATTGGGAACCTATTTTAAATGGTCGGGATATAAAAGGGATTTCCAAATTTTTATTATTACTTATTTATTTTTTTCTAAGAACCCAGAAAACAGTCGCACCAGCAAATGTCTTAGTTTTTTCGTTCTCGTCTGCAATATCCGTACTTTTAGTATGTTCTAACACTTCAAAACCAACATTTATAACCATCTCTTCCAATTCTTCTATATTTGAAAAATGTAAAAATATCGTTTCGCCAGTTATATCTACCGGATACTTATCCCCAAACATTTCTAATTTTGAATCTTGCATTCCTTTTTCCCATAATAACTTCTCAGCTGCCCATTCCTCATTATGTTTACCAGAGTCATCTCTATTATGAGCAGTAAGTATATATATACCATTTGGTTTAAGCACGCGATATACTTCTTCCAGCACTTTAACCCTATTTTTATGACCGGAAATACACATCATACCATTATACGAAAATATAACACTATCAAAACTGTTATCCTCATATTTTAAATTCATAGCATCGCCAACTACTAAATCTATATTCAAACCATTTTTAGTAATATAATCTTTTCCAAAATTGATTAGTTCATCCGATAAATCTAATCCAATGATATTTTTATATCCTCTTTTAAATAAGTTTATTGTAGTACGGCCTGCTCCACAACCCAAATCAAGGACTTTATCGTCCTTGTTAATATACTTATCAAATATTATTTTTTCTGATTCCCATAATCCTACTTCATCAATTGCATCACCATAACGAGCTATATTTATAGCTAAATTATAGTTTTTTTTAATATCATTTAATACATTGTAATTTTCTAACTTACTATTCATACCCTATCACCTACATTTATTATACATTGTTTTTAACCAACTAACTATGTTTTTAAAACTATTGAAAGTACTATAAGTATAGCCTAATAATATAAAAAGAGATTTCTTTTGGAAACCTCTTTTATATTCATAAATGGTCGGGAAAACAGGATTTGAACCTGCAACCCCTCGGTCCCAAACCGAGTGCTCTACCAAGTTGAGCCATTTCCCGATTATATGGCGCGCCCGATAGGAGTTGAACCCATAACCTTTTGATCCGTAGTCAAACGCTCTATCCAATTGAGCTACGGGCGCAATATCTATCATGCTATTTCTTTTTTTATGGTGGCTCCGGTTGGAATCGAACCAACGACACAAGGATTTTCAGTCCTTTGCTCTACCGACTGAGCTACAGAGCCATTAAAAATGGCGGTTCCAACGGGACTTGAACCCGCGATCTTCTGCGTGACAGGCAGACGTGTTAACCGCTACACTATGGAACCATT
>JAAZBI010000024.1 GCA_012513875.1 Mollicutes bacterium | reverse complement strand
AAACCTTATCTGAAAAATTTGTGTTAACTAATTCTAAAGCTTTTGCAAAAGAACAAATTAATTCTTGAGAAGGTGTTCCACTTCTAAAAAGAGAGGTGCTTTTTCCACCTAAAATCATCGGTTCAATTAAAATATCTTCTTTTTTTATTAAACCACCAATTCCTCTAATTCCATAAATTTTATGGCTAGAAAAAGATGCTAAATCAACATTTGTTAAATCTATTTCAGATTTGCCTACACATTGTGTCATATCTACATGGAAAAAACAATGATAATTATCTTTTAAAAGCTTACCTATTTCTTCAATAGGCTGTCTAATTCCTAACTCACTATCTACCGCTGTAAAAGTTACTAAAATAGTATCTGTTCTCAACAAGTTTTTCAAATGATCTACATCAATTAAACCTTCTGCTGTTAAATTAACAAAATCAATTTCAAAACCTTGTCTTTCTAAATAACTTAACGGTCCAATTATAGAGGAATGTTCTAATTTACTAGTTATAATATGTTTACCTTTTTGATAATGTTTAAAAGCTATTCCTTTTAAAGCTAAATTGTTTGATTCAGTTGAACCACTTGTGTATATTATTTCTTCGGATTTAACATTTAATATTTCTGCAATTTTTGCAGTTGATTTATCGATTAAATCTTTGGATTTTTTACCTAAAGTATGTGAAGAATTAGAATTACCAATAAAATTTTTAGACACAAAGTTAAAAGTATCTAATACTTTTTCGTTAATTGGAGTTGTAGCTGAATAATCTAAATAAATCATTTTTTCACTTCCTAAAAAATATTATATCATTTATTTTCCGTTTTCTAAAATATTTAACATCTCTTTTTTATATGTTTCTACACCTGGTTGATCAAAAGGATTAACTTCTAAAAGAATTGCACTTAAAGCACAAGCTTTTTCAAAAAAATATACTAAATAACCAAAATAGTAGTCACTAATTTCAGGAACACTTATAACAATGTTAGGCACACCACCTAAAGTATGCGCTTTTAATGTTCCTTCTAGCGCAACGTTATTTATTTGATGCAAACTTTTATTGTTTAAATTATCGTCAGATTTGATAATTAATTCTTGCTTTGAGTTTTCAACTTTAATAATTGTTTCAAACAAATTTTTAGGACCCTCTTGAACATATTGACCTAAAGAATGCAAATCTGTTGAATATATTATAGGAATAGGAAACAATCCTTTACCTTCTTTTCCTTCCGATTCACCAAAAAGTTGTTGATGCCAATAACCAAAGTTCCTAAAAGAAGGTTCATAGCTACCAAACAATTCGATTTGTTTATTATTGTTATATAAATAATGTCTAATTAAAGCATATTGATAACAATAATTGCTATAAATAGAATTAATATTACAATCTTCATGTGCAGCTTTCGCTCCTTTAAATATTTCTTCAACATCAATTCCAGCACACGCTAAAGGTAATAAACCAACATTAGTTAATACTGAATATCTGCCTCCTATATCAGATGGAATTTCAAAAGACTCATAATTTTCTTTATTAACCATTTCTCTTAATGCACCATTATTTTTATCAGTTATTACATAAATTCTATCTTTATAAGAAACTTCCCCATATTTATTAATAAAAAAATCTTTTAAGAATTTAAAAGCTATAGAAGTTTCTAAAGTTTTTCCTGATTTAGAAATAACAATTAACGAGACTTCTTTATTAGAAATATAATCTAACACTTCTTTTAAATAATCAGAACTAAAGGAATTACCAATAAAAATTATTTCTAAATTATTATTAAAATAAGACCTTAACAATTCTAAACCGGCTTGGCTTCCTAAATATGATCCCCCAATACCCGCTATTAACAATACATCACTATTATCTCTTATCTTATTAGAAACAACTTTAATTTTATCTACATCCATAAATTTAACAGGTAAATCTAACCAACCAATATTATTTTTATATTCTACTCTCAATTTTTTTTCTGCTTTTTCAATTTTTTCTTGATAATCATCTAAATCGTTAATACTATTTCCATAATATTCTAATTTTATTTTTTCCATAATATCAACTCCTATCATAATAATTATACTACAAAAAAATTTAAAAATATATTTTTACAATGGTATTGACACTATAGTTTGCTATAATGTTATTATGAAATTGTGAGGTGAAAAAATGTATCATATTAGTGATTTTTCTAAATTAAGTAATACTTCTATTCAAACTATAAGATATTATGATAATTTGAAATTATTAAAACCCAAAACAATTGGTCAGTATAATAACTATAGGTATTATACTGATGAAGAATTAAATAAATTAAAAGTAATAAAAAAATTAAAACCTTATGTAATGTTTGAAACGAAAAATTAAATTTATAATAAAAAAACAATATAAAATATTGTTTTTTTTATCTTTTGGAGCAGGTAGCGGGAATCGAACCCGCGTGGTCAGCTTGGAAGGCTGAAGTTCTACCATTAAACTACACCTGCATAATTAAGAGTACGTATATAATTATACTTATTTTATAATGAATGTCAACTTTTTATTTAAAAAAGAGAAGAAAATCTTCTCTTTTTTCATCTTGGATAAACCATTCTTTTTTGACATCCCAAATCTTCAATATGTATGTTACGGATGGTTTCTTTATCTTCCAACTCTATTAATTCTTCAATTCTTTTTTGAGGGTTTTTATTCCATTCATAACAATATACTAAAGGTCCTTCTTGGTTTTCTTCAAGCAAATATGAAAAATCTGGAGAATTACAAAAAAAATCGCTATAATCCTTTTTTAATTCTTCTAAAATTTCTTTGTTATCACAAATAACCATTAAACTTTCTTCTACAATATAAATAGTTTTAACTTTTTTGTTTTTATAATAAAAACAATCTACACCTTTTATAGGTTTTCTCATAATTTTTCCCCCTTTAAGAAGAAATTATTATAACATATTTATTTTAAATAACAATACTTATTTGTGATATTTTTCATTATTAATTATTTTTAATGATCTATAAATTTGTTCTAAAAGAATTAAACGAAATAATTGGTGAGGAAACGTTAAATTTGAAAAAGAAAACATCTTTGTTCCTATTGTTTTTATTTCTTCGTGTAAGCCATTAGAACCACCAATAATAAAGTTAATATTACCTTTAGATTTAATAAACGCTTCTTCTATTTCATTAGAAAAATCTATAGAATTAATTCTCTTACCATTCAAATCTAAAATGATATTGTAATCATTATTTTTAATTATTTTTAAAATTTTTTCTTTTTCTTTGATTAAATTCTTCTTTTCTTCAGTAAAAGATTCATCCTGTAATTCAATTATTTCAATCTTAATATATTTATTAATTCTTTTTAAATAATCTTCTATACCAAGCTTCAAATAATTTTCAGTTATTTTACCAAGACAAATAATTCTTATCATATTTCAATAACCTCACTTGTTTCTCCTTGAGAAGTAATAATTATTTTGAATTTAGGGTTTTCAATTATTTCCAAATATGTTTCCAGTGCTTTTTCTTTAGTGTTGTTTTCTTGACTAAGATGCGCTAAAACAATATATTTTGTTTTTAAACCGACTAATTTTTTCATATATTTAGCAGAATCGGCATTAGATAAATGACCGACATCACTAGCAATTCTTTGCTTTAAATGAAAAGGATATTCTCCGTTATAAAGCATTTCTAAATCATGATTACTTTCAATTATATAGACTTCTTTGTTTTTCAATTTAGAAAAATACTTTTCGTTTATATAACCGGTATCAGTAATATAAACTAGTTTATCATTAATAATAAAACCTACTGAATCATCAACGTCATGTGAAGTTTTAATTATTTTAAGATTAAAATCAAATATATTAAACTCTTCTTCATAATAATTTAATTCGATATTTTGAACATAATTATTAAGATTTTTTTTCATTTTTGTCGTTATATATACTTGTGGTTGATATTTTTCATAAAACTTTTTTAAACCACAAACGTGATCTATATGAGTGTGGGTTAACAATATAGCATCTATGTCTTTAGCATTAACACCTATTTCTTTTAAACTTTTTTCAACAAAATTACATGACATTCCAATATCTAAAAGAAGACGCTTACCTGCATCTTCAACATATGTAACATTACCTTTACTTCCACTACTTAATACAACTATTTTCATTATTCTTCCTTGTCTTCTTTTTTATAATTTAAGAATGTTCCTGTATTTCTTTTAAATAATAAATCAATAGATCCAGTTGGACCACTACGGTTTTTATTGATTATGAATTCACTTTCACTAGTATAATCATCAGATCTTGCTTCTTTATTATAATAATCTTCACGATATAAAAACGCTACAATATCAGCATCTTGTTCGATTGATCCTGACTCTCTCAAATCACTCATTAAAGGTCTTTTATCATCTCTTTTTTCAACTTCACGAGAAAGCTGAGCGACAGAAATAACCGGAATATTAAGTTCTAAAGCCATTGTCTTTAAAGAACGAGAAATTTCTGATACTTCTTGTTGACGATTGCCTAAGAAATGACTTCCTGTTGAAACTAATTGTAAATAATCGATAACTACTAAATCTAATCCTTCTGGCATACTTGATAGACGACGACATTTTGATTTTATCTCTCCTACAGTAATTCCTGGAGTATCATCGATATATATATTAGCATCTGCTAATTGACTAATTGCTTCATTTACTCTTTTCCAATCACTGTGTTCTAATTTTCCTGTTCTTAACTTATTTAAAGGAATTTGTCCTAAAGAAGAAATCATTCTTGTTGCTAATTGTTCTGCATTCATTTCTAAGTTAAAGATTGCTACTGTTTTTTTATTAGACGCTGCAAAAGTTGCAACATTTAATGCAAAAGCAGTTTTACCCATACCAGGTCGAGCTGCAATAACAATCAATTCAGTTTCATGAAATCCTGATGTCATTTTATCAATATTACCAAAGCCTGTTGATAATCCTGTTATTTCATTAGCATTACTTGCTAATATTTCTAAATCAGCTTGAGTTTTAGTTAAAATATCTTGAATATTTCTAAATTCACTACCTTTTCTCAATTTAGAAACACTAAAAATTTTTCTTTCGGCTCCATCAATTAAATCATTAAAGTTCAAAGCTTCATCATAAGCACTAGTAGCTATTTCGTTAGCTGTATCAATTAATTTTCTTACTAAAGCTTTTTGATTAACTAAACTTATATAATAATCGACATTTGCTGCTGTCGGTACAGAATTTACAATCGTTAACAAATATTCTGTATCACCAATTGCTTTTAATTCCTTTTTATCTTTTAGTTTTGCACTAACTGTTGTCATATCAATTGGAACGTTTTCATTTTTTAATTCAATTAAACAATCATATATTTTAGCGTGACTTTCTGAATAAAAAGAATCACGAGAAATTTCATCACTTATTTTTTGCAATGCATATTTAGATAAAAATGCTGCACCTAAAACAGATTGTTCTGCCGATAAATTATGTGGCACTACTCTTTCGTTCATTTATATCACCTTATTCCTTAATGATTTCTATTTGCAAATTAGCCTCAACTTTTTGTTCTAAAATTATTTTAACACAATGTAATCCTAAAGTAGATAAATTATTATTAATTTTGATTTGTTTCTTTTCAATTTGATAATTTTTATCAATTAATTCTTTTTCTATTTGTTTTGAAGAAATACTACCAAATACTTTGCCTTTTTCTCCTGTTTTTATTCTAAAAATTAATTTTTCTTTTTCAATTTTATCTTTTATTTTTAAACTATTTTCTAATTCACTTTGTTGTTTAGTCTTATTATCCTTTATTTGTCTATCTAACATTTTGAGATTAGAATCTGTTGCTGCCATTGCTAAACCTTTAACTATCAAATAATTATTAGCATAGCCTGTGCTTACTTCTTTAATTTCGTTTTTCTTTCCTTGACCTTTAACATTCTCTAAAAATATAACTTTCATTTTTAAACACCTACTATCTTTTTTAGTTTTTCTAGAACCTCAAAAACTTTCAAATCCTTTATTTGAGTAGCCGCCTCATTATTATGGCCTCCACCACCCATTTTTTTCATTATTTGTTGAACATTTATTTTGCCAATCGATCTAGCACTAATACCAATCGTTTGATCATTTATCTTTCCAATTGTAAAAGCCACTTCTATATCTTTTATCAATATTAAATTTTCAGCTATTTTCGCTAAATCTTCAGCTTTATAACATTTATTTTCATTACCTAAAGCAATAAGACAATTGTTATATCTTTCAGCTTTAGAAACAACTTCTAATTGATCGACATATTCATCAAAATCTGCTTTTAATAAATAAACCAATTCATCAGATGATGCTCCACATTTATACAGATAAGCAGCTCCTTCATGAGTCTTATAACTTGCCTTACTAGAAAAGCGATTACTATCCACATAAATTCCTGACAACATAATAGTAGCAATGTAAGGCGGAATATAAGTGTCTAAATATTTTAACATTTCAATTACTATTTCAACCGAACTAGATTGTTCATTACAAATAAATGTATATAAGAATTTTTTATCATGTAATCCACTATTAATATGATGATCGATTAAAACTTTGTTTTTGATATTTTTAACAGCTAATTCATTTTGAACTAATGACATATTATTAGTATCGATAATAATCAATAAAGTTTCTGGATCTAAATCTAATTGAGAATATTTCTTAATATCTATATCAATTTTATTTTTCTTAATCTTTAATAAAGACAAACCTACTCCATCTTCAAAAGTATCTTCTTCAATTAATAAAGTAGCATTTTTGCCTAAAGATTTAGCAAAATAATATAAGCCCAAAGAAGAACCTAAAGCGTCTAAATCTAACCTTTTATGAGCCATAATTACTACTTTTGAGGAGTTTTTAACTAAAGATTTGATTTTTTCGATATTAATTTGCATTTTAATCACTCCTTTCATTTATTATACTATAAAAACTAACAAAAAAAAGATAATTACTTATCTTTTTATTTTGAAAATGGTATTAAAGCCATAAAACGTGCTCTTTTAACTTGAGTAGCAATAAATCTTTGATGTTTTGCACATGCTCCAGAAACTCTTCTAGGAACAATTTTATTTTTTTCGTTTGTATATTTTCTAATAATTTCAACATCTTTATAATCTACTGTTTTTCCAGCACACATTTGGCATATTTTTTTTCTGCGTCTAAAATTTTCAGCCATTTATATTTCCTCCTTTTTAAAAGGCAATGTCATCTTCACTTAATTCTACTGTCTCTCCAAAATCTGCAAAAGGTTCATCACTAATATCTGTAGAAACTGGAGCTTCTTGATTTTCGTATCCACTAAAATCTTGTGGACTAACATTATCTCTTTGATTTTTTGATTCTAAAAATTGCACATTATCTGCTACAACTTCTGTTATATATACTTTTTTACCTTCAGGATTTTCATAATTTCTAGTTTGAATACGTCCGTCTATTCCAACTAAACTACCTTTAGATAAATATTTTTTGACATTCTCAGCTTGTTTTCTCCAAACAACAATATTAATAAAATCTGCTTCTCTTTCACCAGTTTGATTAGTAAAAGTACGATTAATAGCAATAGTAAAATTTGCTACTGCAATATTATTGCTTAAATATTTTAATTCTGGGTCTTTTGTTAATCTTCCAACTAAAAACGTTTTATTCATATCTTACTCCTATTCTTCTAATTTAATGATCATATGACGAATAATTTCTTCACTCAATAATGCTAAACGATCAAATTCTTTAATAGCTTCTTTTGAAGCTTCAATTTGATATAAATAGTAATAACCATGTTTAAACTTTTTAATTTCATATGCTAGTTCTTTTTGACCTAGTTCTTTGGAAAAAGTGATTTTTGCTTTGTTATCAGTTAAAACTTTTTCAAAGTTACTAACAACTTCCTTCATTTTTCCTTCTTCTAGATCAGGTCTAACAATATACATGATTTCATATTTCATACCTGACACCTCCTTTTGGTCTAATGGCTTTCTTTTAAAAGAAAGCAAGGAGTAAATTAATACTCGAACACAATTATAACAATTATTTAAAGTAAAGTAAATGAGAAAAACAACTTTTTTTAAATATTGTTTGAATATAAAGTTGTTTTTTGGTATACTCATTTATAGAATTAAGGTGAAGATATGATTTGGTTTTTTATAATTTTATTAATTGTTTTTACTATTTGTTTTTATTATGCAAATATTTATAACTTATTTCAAACTCTAATCATTAAAATTAATGAGGCAGAAAACAAAATAGATATAACTATAAGAGAAAGATATGATTTATTAGTTAATGCTACATCTTTTATCAAAGAAAAAATCGATGTAGAAATAATGATTGATTTAAAAAATCTTCAACAAGAAGAATTGTCAAGTTTTGATTTAGAAAGAAAATTAGTAGCTTTATCTAAAGAATTTTATGAATCTAAATATAAATATAAAAATTTAAGCAAAATTGAAGATTTTATTAAAATTGAGTTTGAATTAAAAGAAAACGAAGCCAGTTTAGATGGATATATCGAATACTATAACGAAAATATTACTAAATATAACAAATTAATTAAAGTTTTATTTAGTAATTTAATTGCTAAAATCCATAAATTAAAGATTAAAAATTACTACGACGGCAAAAATTTAGAAGACAAAAATAAAAATGATTTTAAATTATAAAAAAATGAAACAATGTTTCATTTTTTTAGTCCCTTTTCAATGATTTCAATTTCTTTATTAAATATTTCTATGCTTTTTTCTTTAGATAAATTTCTTTGATAAAATTGAGTTAAATTTCTAATTAATAAAGCATTTACAATTTCTACAATATAAGCTAATTGTAATCTGTTTTGGATATTTAAATTACTAATATCAATTTTATTAATAATTCCGCTAATATTATCTTCTAAATTTAACAAAAACATTTTTTCTAATTTATAATCCATTTTTAAAAATATATTTTTAAAATAATCATAATTTTTTTTACCAGTTATTTTGTTTAAAAAATAATCATATAAATCTTTAATAGCTTCAATAAAGTCTCCATTATTTTCAATGACTAAATCAACAGTTTTTTGTTTTATTTCCTTAGAATGATCATCTAAAATATAATAATATAAATCTTCAAGATCATTAAAATATTGATAAAAGCTTCCTCTTGGTATTTCAGCTTCTTTAATAATGCTCGCTACTGAAGCTTCTCCTAATGAATGTTGAGAAAACTCTTTAATCGCTGAGGTTAAGAACTTTTCTTTTTTTTCTAGTTTTAAATTATCAAATGTTTTCGATGCCATTTTTAACCTCCTATGACAAACTGTCATTTATATTATACTTTATTTTTATGATAAGTCAAATCACTTTAATTGATATTCATATCTTTTGGTTCTGATTTGAATAATTAATTTTAAACTATTTGCATTTTCCAATCCTTCTGGGACTTGAAAAAATAAGTCTTTTCCTTTTATATTTTTAGGTGTAACATCAATTAATTTTAAACTATATTTTTTAGAATTAACTTCATATTCTAAAAAACCATAATTTTTTAGAATTTGTTGTATATTTTCAGCTTCTTTAATTATAATTTTCTTGTCAGCTAAATAATTAGTCTGTAATTTTAATATTTTTTTACCTGTTTGCTGATTTACTAAAGTTCTTATTTCTGTAAAACATTGTTTTTCAAAACATTGTAACATTTCATAAGTATGTTTATTATTAAACACAAAATAATCAATAATTAGCTTCGAATTATAAAGTGGTTCAATTTTAAAATCCAATTCACTAGCAAGAGATGATTTTGCAATTATTTCTTTAGATTTTTCTTTACTTACTGGTAATTTAACCTTGTTAAAATATTGTTTTACTGTTCCTTTTTTAATTTCTGATTTATAACAATATCTTAATATAATATCTTTATTTAAATATTCTTTTTCAATTTCAAAAACAATTATATATTCACCAGTTTGATTTTGAACTAATTTTTGATTGTTAAGACCATTTCCTAAATCAATGAATTTATCATATAAAGATATAATAGGTTTATAAGCTTTGTTTTCTATTTCTAAACTTAAATCATCCGTTTTTATACTATTTGCGTCTTTACTTAAATTTGTTAAATTTAAACTTACTACAATGTAAGTCTTATTTAATGTTGCAATTGATTCTCCTCTTTGATTAAGGCTAGTTTGTTGAGCTTTCTTGACTTCAATCACAAAATTATTACTATTAAAAGGTTCATTTAAACTATAAACCTTGTTAACAAATTTATAATTAAAAAACATAAATATACCAACAATAAACAAAACTGTTCCCGACATTAAAATAATTATAAATTTATTTTCTAATAAAAAGTATTTGAATTCTCTTCTACTTTTTCTTACTTTACGACTAATTTTGCTTGGATCAACACCTACAGTTAATTCAAACTCTTCATTATCAGAAACATCAATTTGTAATTCTGATAAATCTTCTCCAAAGTTAAATTTTTTAATATCAAATCCAACAGCTCTGACAAGCATTGCTAAAGTTAAAACATATTGACTATATGTTATTATAGTACATAAATCTCTAAGTGCTCTGATTGTTCTTGGGTCTATTGGATTAAATTCTAAAGAATCCAATAAAAAATAAGATTGAATATAATAAATAAATAATCCCAAATAAAAACCAATCATTAACAAATAAATTATCGTTGGTTTCTTTTTTTGACGCATTAAAATAAAGATAACTATTGAAATTAAAACAATAACTATTGTTGCTAAAAATATTGGAAAATTCAGATATGTTTTTGCTAAAGAAGAAGTAACTGTACTATATCTTCCACTTTCAATATATTCATTGAAAAATTTAAGGAGAGTGGTATTTTGAAATGCTAAAAAAATCAAAAGAACACTTAATAATAAGTGTATTTTTTTAAAATTTTTAATTAAAATTGCATAAGGTTTTTTTAATATCACAATTTTTCCCCTTTTCCTGTCTCGATTAAACTTTTTGCAGAAATTTCTTTTTTTCTCTTATCATATGTTCAGAAATTTCTTTTTCTATTTCAATTAAAGCTTTTTTAGAAATATTAGATAAAATAACAACTTCTTTAACTGTGTCTATAATTATTTT
>JAAZBI010000023.1 GCA_012513875.1 Mollicutes bacterium | reverse complement strand
TTTATGTGCCTTTTTCAACCTTAACTCTTATTTATACCCTTTATTTACTAGATAGTTAACCCTTTTATAAGAGTGCCGAAAAAAGTGCCTAAACCAAAATCACTTTAAATTACTTTGTGATACTTTATAATACTTTCAAAATATAAAAAATCTTGAAAACATTGGGCTTTCAAGATTTTAATTAGTAAAATAATGGCGTCCACGAGAGGAGTTGAACCTCTGACCTATCCCTTAGGAGGGGATTGCTCTATCCAACTGAGCTACGTGGACCCAAAATTATTTTAACATAAAAGACTACTTTTATGTAGTCTTTATTTTCTAATATTTATTAAGAATAATAACCATAAAACAGCTGTATATTTGAATTTGACACTTACTTCTGAAACTGCTAACGCTTTATCAACAAAACTTATTACCCAACCTTCTAAGTATTTAGGGGGTTTTATATTAATTGGAAACATATGAGTTTCAATAATGCTTTTTTCTTTTTCTGATATATTAAAATTTTCTACAGCATTTGAAGATGCTATCTTCGCATGATTAAATAGAGATTTAGCACTATCTTTAATTTTTTTATCATTATCAGTTAAAAAATAATCGTGAAGCAAACCAGCTCTAGCTGTTGTTTCATAATCTAAACCTAGTTTTTTAGAAATTAAATAAGAATAATATGAAACTTTAATAGAATGCTCAAGGCGATCTGTTCCATGATGGACAGATTTACCTATTTTATTAAATTCTTTATCTTCTAAAATATAATCAACGATCATTTTGTATTGCTTATCTGCAATATTGTTTATCATTATATTTACCTTCTTTATTATTTATAATTTTTTTGCTGTTAAACAATAATTATAATATATTAAACTGTTTTTTTTGGCAAGTGGTTGATACTTTTTGACATTAACTATTTTTTGATTCTAAGATTACTACTGTTTTATTGCTCATATCTAATTTAGCAATTATCTTTAATAATTCTTGATAATTTAGCTTTTCAATAAGATTAAATAAACTAATGAAATCTATATTAAAATTTGCTTTTGTAAATAAAATCTTTTGATTTAAACCATTCGAATTATTAAAATGAGATATGAATTCACTAATTAAAACTTTCTTTTTACGTTCAAATTCTTCTTCTGTAACTTTTATATTTTTCATGCTTTTAACAATGTTTTTTAATAATTCTTCAGGTTTTTCTGTTTCTGCCATTATTGTCCAAACAGAAAAATTATCAACAAAATCTATATCAATTTTAATTCCATCTGTTAAAACACTTAATTTTTTTAATTTTTCATTTATTTCTGATGTTTTATCAAATAAATTCATTAAAATAATATTAAAATAAAATTCTAATTTTTCAGGTTTAATTTTTAAATGTGAGATTAAAATTTTATAATTTATAGCAATTTTGGTTTTCTCAACGTTACCTTTAATTATTTCTTTATCTTTATAAACTTTGCTTGGTTCTTCAATATGTTTTAATATAATAGAATTAAATGGATCAAATATCTTTTTATTTTGATTATCTTTAATTATTTTTAATATTTCTTTTTCATCAAAATTACCAGTTACAACAACAAACATATTTTGAGGATGATAAAAGACATCATAATTATCCCTTAAATCTTCTTTAGTAATCTTTTTAATATCTTTAATTCTACCTGCTATAGAATTTCGATATGGATGATTAACAAAAGTGTTTAAAAATAATGTATCAAATAGTTTTTCTTCTGGAAAATCATCCCACATTTTTATTTCTTCAGATATTATTCCTTTTTCTTTTTCAACGTTTTCATCAGTAAAATATGGTGATTGAACAAAATCCAATAAATCATTAACGTTTTCTTCGATATTTTCAGTTAAAACTAAATAATAAGCTGTAATGTTTTTGCTAGTAAAAGCATTGACATAGACTCCTTTTTTTTGAAATTGAGTTAGAGCATTTTCTTTGTCTTCCATTTCAAATAATTTATGTTCTAAAAAATGAGCTATCCCATTAGGATAATCAACATAATTCTTTTTGTTTTTAGGTACAAAAGAATTATGCATTGATCCATATTTTGTAGCAAAACTAATTTTAATAGATGTTTCTTCAGGATTTTTTAATAAATAAACTTCTAAACCATTTTTTAATTTTTCATAATACAGAGTTTCATTAATCTTATCATTTTTAATCTGTTTCATTACTTTCACCTCCGTATAAAAAATAAATTGTATCTAATTTTATCTTTTTACTGGCATCTATAATTTGTTTTTTAGTTACTTTTTTAATTTGTTTTATAACTTCATCAATATCTTTTGCTTTATAATATTGTTTTAGAACTTGACGGCTTATTAAAAAAGAAGATTCTTTTCTATTCATATTGAAACGATTTATCATATTGTTTTTAGCAGATGTTATATCTTCCTCAGTAAATTTACCTTGTTGTAAATCATTTATTATTTTAGATATTAATTTTTTAGTTAATCGATAATTTTCTTTGCTTATTCCAGATGAAATATATAAAACATTATCATAAGGACTATATAGCGAACTAGAATAATACGCTAAAGAGTGCTTTTCACGAACCTCATTAAATAATTTAGAATTGCTTCCTCCACCTAAAATTTCATTATAAATTGGCATAACATATTCTTGTTCAAATAAATTTAAATCTTTTAATTTAAATCCTATTTTTAAAATTGATTGATTAACTTTATCTTTTTTCATTACTTTTTTAGATAACAAGCGGAATTTATTATGAATTAAACAATTGTTTTTAAATAATTTAGGTTTAGATGGAAAAGAAAAGTTTTTTAAAATTTTCTTACTAAATGCCGTAAAAGAAAAATCACCTACTGCATAGATGTTAATATCACTTTCACTTATTACTTGTTGATAATAATCTTTTATATCTTGTAATGTTAATGAATTTAATTGTTTTAAATACACTCTACGAAAAGCAAAAGGAGAATTCTTATCCATCGCTTCTTTTAAAGAAATGGTTGCTTTATATTTCTTCGATTCCTCTTCATCCTTTATTTCTTCAATAATCCTCTTTTTAATAACTTTAAATTGTTCTTCGTTAAAATTACAATTATAGACAATCTCTTTTAAAAATTTTATTGTTTGATCTATCATACCTTTTTCTGTATATTTTTCATTTAAAAAAGATATGCCAATAACAAAAAGACTTATATTTCCAATACGTTCAATTGTACTTCCTAAATGAACGTTATATAAATCTTCAGTTTTAATTGACAATAAACGTTCTGTCGGATAATTATTAGTAATAGAAATTAAATATTTGTTTAAAAAATATCTTTTTGTTATATCTTCATATTTTATTTTATCTGCTAATCGAATTTCAACAATGTTTCTTTTAGTTAATTTTTTTTCAATTAAATGCAAATTAAATCCTTGACCACTAATCTTTTGATAATCCATCTTGTCCTCCTATAATAATGCTTCTAAAACCAATTCAATCATTTCTGTGAAATTTTTTTCTCTTTCTTCACTTGTTGTTTTTTCTTTAGTTAATAAAGAATCAGAAACAGTTAAAACACAAGCCGCTTGATTATTTGTCTTTTTAGCATTTAAAAACAAAGCATAGGCTTCCATTTCTGCTGCCAAACAATTATATTTTTTAACCAATTTGTTATTAGATGTTTCTCCATATAAAGCATCAGTTGTATAAATATTTCCTCTATTAATTTTAATTTGATTATTAATAGCTGTTTGATAAATTTGTTCACTTATTTCCTCGTTAGACTCCAATATTTCAATATCTTTATCTAAAAAAGCTTCATCATAAGATGTATCACTACAAGCTTTATCAACTAAAATTAAATCATACAAATTAATATGTGGAACTAAAGTTCCACAAGACCCCACTCTAATTATTTTTTTTACATTAAAAAAAGAAAATAATTCGTAAGAATAAATCCCCATACTTGGCATTCCCATTCCAGAACCCATTACTGAAATTCTTTTTCCTTTGTAGTATCCTGTATATCCAAACATATTACGAACATCATTAAATTGAATAACATCTGTCAAATATTTTTCAGCTATCATTTTAGCGCGTAAAGGGTCTCCTGGCATAATTACTGTTTCTGCTACTTCTCCAATTTTAGCATCTATATGTGGTGTAGCCATCTTATCACTTCCTTTTCTTAAGTATATCATAAAAAAAACGTATTTTTGAAATACATTTTATTTATACCATAAATTACCAATATCTGAACTAGTTGATTTTGGCTGAGGATCAGGAATATCAAAATGAATAATAGTTGGTATTGGGAAAGCCTTTCCAAAAGAAATACAAGTTCCTGGTTGTAAGCTCTTTAACCTCTCTACTATTTCATTCGTAATACTTGGAACCATATTTTTAACATATGTTGTATCTTGAGGATGAACCATTTTAAATATTAAAAAATTAGAACATTGGGATAAAGCAGTATCAGATAGTTCTGATGGTCTTTGAGAAATCAAACCTAAAAGAATACCATATTTTCTACCTTCTTTTGTAATTCTATCAAATATGTTATATCCTAACAATTCAACATCGCTATCTTTTTGAACATAACGGTGAGCTTCTTCTAATATTAAATGTACTGGAAAACTTCCTTTTTCATTCAAATTATATACATAATCCAATAATAATTTAGCATAAATTTTTGTTATTACTTTTGCAAAACGATCATCAACATAATTAATATTAAAATTAATTATTTGAGCTGTATTAGTGTCATCAATTTTTATTAATTCTTTAATATATTGTTCTTTAGTAACATAACGATCATATTGGAAATAATGACGGTTATTACTATTGAATAAAGAATTAATTCTAACTTTTAAAACATTTGCATAATCATAAACTTTATCACTTTTTAATATTCCTTCGGAAATAAGAGCAAAATCAACTGCTTCTTTTAAATTTTTTAAGGTATATGGAAATGAACCGTCTGGCAAACTAAGTTCTAATCCATCATGAATAAATTGATTTAAAAATTCAGTTAACAATTGGATTTCATGTAATTTCCCATCTCGATCAATAATTAAACATTGTTTTAAAGTTCTCGTATATCCAGGTTGAATTATCTTGGCTTCTAAATTTAAATCTCTTGTATTATAATTTGTTAAAATTGCAATAAAGTGATCTCTAATCTTTGATGCAGTAGCACCACTATATAAAATATCTAATAAAGCTCTCGCAATAATATCGTTCTTATATTGAAGAACATTACTTTCATCGCGAGCAAAAACATTTACTAATTTTAAAGCTTTTTCAATAATCGGTATTTGAGCATGATTATCAACACCTAATAATAAACAAATTTCGTCTACTCCTAATAACCATAAAGGTATTTTTAAAATATTAGTATCTTCAAATTTAGTGTTAGTAGTATATGTTTTGAAATTTAATGCAGGATTCAAATTCATTATCTTATTAAATGCACTATGATATTCTCCATAAGCATCAAAAATAAAAATTTTTGCATTTTTAGGTACTGCTTTAGGATCAGCGAAAACGTTTTGAATAATTCTAGCTATTGAACAAGATTTTCCACTTCCTGTATTACCGAAAATTGCAAAATGATGAGCAAAAAAATCATTAACATTTACATATAAAGGATAGCCATCATAAATAGGCATTCTTCCAAAATATATTTTTTTTAAGTTTTCGTTTTTACCTAAAATTAAATCTAATTCTTCTTTATGAATAATACGACAAGAAATTCCTAAAGAAGGTTTTTTTAACAATCCGGGTACAAATTTATTAGAAGAATTAATTTCTCCTAAACAATTAACTATTATTTTTTGATTGGTAATTTCTTTTACTTCACCAACAATTTTAAAGTTTTCCTCATCAAAAACAACATGATAATTTAAATATTTTTTAACATTATCATGGTCTAGAGTTAATTCTACTTCAACATTATTTTCAAAAACAGCAATAACTTTCCCTAACATATAAATACCCCTTTTCGTATTCTAAAAACATTATAATATAAAAAAGGATTTCATTCAACAAAATCCTTTTTAATTATCAAATGTTATCTTGTCTTATAACATCGACAATATTATCGTTTTTTATCTTTCTAATTGTATAAATTGTAGTTATAAAAACAATTATAAAAACAAAGAAAATACAGATTAAAACCGATTTAAATGGAAAAACATATTCATAAACATATAAATTGCTAACTTCTTTATAAATTGCATAATCGATTAAAATACCAATTGGCAGCCCATAAATTAAAGCTTTAACCCCATAAAAAACACTTTCTAAAATCATCATTTTCTTAAATTGATAATTAGTCATACCAACAGATCTTAACATGCCGAATTCTCTTTTGCGAAGATAAATTGATGTTGAAATAGTATTAATAATATTAGTTATTGTAATTAATGAAATTAATACCACAAATCCATAAATAAAAATAGAAATTGCTAAAATTATATTTTCAAACATCGAAATCATTTCTTTAATGTTTCTTACTTCAAATGATAGATTATTTTTTTCTTTATATTCTTCTAAATAATCAATATAGTTATCAACTTTATCTGTTTTTATGTAAATATAATCTTCAGCATTAATATACTCTTTCGGAAACTTATCGATTAAAAAATTATAAACTTTATCAGAAACAAAAGCTTGCATCATAAAGTTATTTTGATCAATATCAGAAAAACCAATCGGATAAGTGTCAGCAATGCTTCCGATTTTTAAATTAGAATTAAATTCACTATCATCTCCCCAACGATAAGTAGATATTGTTTCTGCCACTTTATATGTTGTTAAAGGAATTTGATAATAATGTTGTTTATAAACTATATTGCTATTTTTCATCAAAATAATTGTAGGATTATTTATATCATAATATTTTTCTGCAGATTCATTTAATAAATCTAAATAATAATTAAATTCTTCTTCTCCTAATGAAGAAATTGCTATTGTTGAAGGACAACCTTGTTCGTGTGAGAAACATTCTTGTTCGATATCCATATCAATTATTAGAGGATTTATTGTTTCTTCTGTTAAATTAAAATCAACCCAAAAAGTTTGAGATATCGAGGACCTTTTAACGTCTCGATGTTTTACTAATTTTTCTGACTCTTCTCTGTCTTCATTAATTATAATTACGTCATAATTTAATAAAGAAAATGTTTTTAAAGAGCTTCTTAATGAATATTCTGCAAAAGCATTAATTGTAATAAATAAACAAATAGAAACAAAAATAGACAAAATTGTCGAACGATATTTTTTCTTGTTTCTTTTTAAATTTTTTAAAGCAATGTCTCCTTCTATTCCCAAAATTCTTCGATTTATACACCAAGTTTTAATAGATTTTGCTTTTATAAAATAATCTTTTGATAATCTGATTGCGTCAATTGGAGTTGTTTTAGAAGCCTTTATAGCAGGAACTAAACAAGAAAGAAAAATTGTTAACGAACCAAAAATTATCGTTATTAATATCGATAAAGAGGAAACAATTAATACTAATCTTGTATCTATAAAATTTGAAAAAATATTTAAATTGTTTATTACTAATAAAGTAATACCAATTCCTATTATGCTTCCTAAAATTCCTAAAGGAATTCCTATTATACTTAAAAATAATCCTTCTTTAAAAATCATTTTTCTTAATTGTTTAGAAGTTGCTCCCATACTAGATAACATTCCAAATTGTTTTTTTCTTTCAACAAAAGAAATGTTAAAAGCATTATATATAACGATGATAGACGCTATCATGATAACTATAATTAAAATTAACGCTACTCCCCAAATCATTTCTGTTGCGTTTTCGTTTTGACTTACTCCATACCATCTTAATAAATCACTATTATAATTAAGAGATGCATAGTCATTATCAACATATTTATTATATATTTTTTCTGTTTGTTCATAAATCTTATAAATATCTTCAGTTATAATATACACAGAATAAAATTCTTCTGATTTTTGTTCTTCTAGAAAAGTAAAAACAACATTAGAAGAAAAAATATTTTCTTCTAAAAATCCAACAATACTATATTCTTTTTTAATCGAATCACTTAACTTTTCTAAATCTTCAAATGTTTCAAAAATTTCTAAAGTTATTTTGTCTTTTAGTTTATATTTAGTTTTTTCAAAATAAGGTAGAATTATTTCTTGACTATTTTCAGGCAATCTTCCTTCATCTAATTTTATATTAAAGTTATCAAACATTTTTTTATCATTAGCAACTAATGAAAAAACTTGATCTACTTTATCTGATTTCCCAATATAAAAACCCTTATTTTGTTGAATCATAACTTCTTCAAAAAATTCTTCACCTTTAAAATTATTAATTGTTTCTAAGTTAATATTATCAATTGATAAATGATAATTACCTCCGGTTTCAATAGTTAAATCTTGAAAAAATTTTTGAAAGCTTGAAAACAATGTTGCTACTCCACCAATTAAAGAACAAGATAAAATAATTCCTATTAAAGTTATTAATGTTCTTTTCTTATTTAATATTAATGTTTTTCTAACAAGTTTAGTCAAAATTTTCATTTGATTTTTTCGTCCTTAATTATTTTCCCGTCATCAATCGTAATAATTCGATTTGCAGTTTTAGCTATTTCCAAACTATGAGTAATAATAACTAAAGTTTGATTATATTTCTTGTTAGAAGTTTTTAATAATTCCATAATTTCTTCAGAAGATTTACTGTCTAAATTACCAGTTGGCTCGTCAGCTAAAATAATCGCCGGACGATTAATTAACGATCTACCAATTGATACTCTTTGTTGTTGTCCGCCTGACAATTGATTTGGCAAATGTTTTAAACGATCATTTAATTTTAAAACTTTTAAAATATCTTCATAATATGTTTCATCCACTTTTTTGCGATCTAAAAGACAGGGTAATTTAATGTTTTCTTCTACATTTAAAATAGGCAACAAATTATAAAATTGATAAATCAATCCTATTTTTCTTCTTCTGAAAACCGCTAATTTATCGCTTTTCATTTTATAAATATCAATATCATTAATATAAACTTTTCCAGAAGTTGGTATGTCAACTCCTCCTAATAAATGCAATAAGGTTGATTTACCAGAACCTGAAGCTCCAACAATTGCTACAAATTCTCCTTCTTCGATTGAAAAAGACACATTATTTAAAGCAATAACTTGGGTTTCACCTTTCCCATATATCTTTGTTAATTTTTCTACTTTTACTATTTCCATTTTGACACCTTTCTAAAACAATAATTATCTTGTAAATCTATCTGGGTTTTCTCTAAAATAATATCTTGTAAAAATATTAGTAAAAAGTTTTTGAGGATTTACATATTTATTTTGACCAAAAACATATAAAAAATGGCTTTCACGATTACTGTTTTTTCGTTTAAAACAAATTTTGATTTCTTCTTGTTCCTGCTTTATTTCTACAACATCATTAACTTCTGGGTCAGAACTTAAATCATCAAAATTAATTTCAGATTTTGATCCTATACCTTGTTCTACAAATTCTCTATTTCTATAATTCATTAATTTAAAAAAGAATTCATAAAGTTCTTGTGACTCTTCTGTTATTGTAAAACATGATTCTTGATTGTTATTGTTATCAATATAATACAAATTTAAATCTTCTTGTCCTGAAGATAAAAACAATCTTAACATTTTGTTTTCTTCAACATTAAAAAATAAAAAATCATTTTGAGATATTATTTCAGTTTCAATCATATATTTCACCTTTCTTTTTGAGTAAGTTAATTTTATTAAAAAGAATTGTAAGCAAATAATAACAAACTCCAAAAACAAAAACAATTATCAAATTAAACAATATTGGACTAAATGTTACCCAAGAAATTGAATTTGTTTTACCAATTAATTCATTATTTAAAATAAAATAATAAGAAGGAAACAATTTAGCAATTGTTAAAACAAAATCTCCCAATAAAATTTGAGGAACAAAAGCTCCACAAATAAAACTTGTTCCTAAAGAAACAA
>JAAZBI010000022.1 GCA_012513875.1 Mollicutes bacterium | reverse complement strand
TGATAAGTATGTACTAAAGGCAAATCAAAACGATGCGCTATAATACGAGCGAATGTTCCTACTCCAAATTCTGTATGAGAATGAATAACATCTAATTTCCATCTTTTTATTTTTCTCATAGCACGAAAATGATAGACACCCGTTAAACGATAATCATATATACCAATAGGTAATCCGGGAATTTTCATTACTTTACCGTAGTCTTCATATACATATTTAAAAGTTGTATTACTTACGGTAACTACATAAACTTTATGTCCTAATTGTTCTAAAGAATTTTTCAACATTAAAACACTAGTTGAAACACCATTAACATAAGGGGGATAAACATCAGTAAATAATCCTACTCTCATCTTTTATTCTCCTTCTTTATCGATAATTAAAACAATCGAACCGATTATAATTGCTAAATAATAAGATATAAATCTCCATAATAATAAAATAGCCGCTAAAGAGGTTCCTATAACAAAGTAACCAAAGAAATTAAGAAAAGCAAATTCAATTCCTCCTGTACCTCCAGGAATTGGAACGAAAGCTCCAATTAACATAACATACGATACTGCAACAATAGTATTGATAATCGACAAGTCATGAACACCTAAACTTAATGCTATGAAATAAGGTGTAATGTATAAAAAGATAAAGGCTATAAAGTTATAGAATATTCCTTTAATAACATCTTTTTTATTGCCTTTTAAAACTTTAGAACTTTCATAAAACTTAGTTAATGTGTTATTAATTTTCTCGTAAGTTTTTTCTTTGTTTTTAATTATTTTTATTTTGCATAGAAACTTAACTATCTTATCTGCTAAAAAACTACTAGTTTTTTTACCAGTACTAACTATAATTAATAGAATAATAACAAAGACATTAATTAAATAACCAATAATAACTAATTTTTTTAATAAGTCATTACTTGGAAAAATATGAAAGAAATAATTAATAATAATTGCTACTGTACCGATTAAAACTAAACCTATTTGATAAAATAATGATTGAGAAACAACTAAATTAGTCGCTTCACCTAAACTTATTTTTTTCTTTTTTAAAAAATAAATTTGAAATGGTTGTCCTCCTGTTGCGAAAGGAGTAATAGCACTAAAAAAATTGCAAATAATTGTTGATTTAAACAAAGAGAAAAAGCTTACTTTTTTATCAGCTAAAACCTTTAAACTTAAAGTTTGAATTAACCAATATATAAAGATAAATACTATAGCTACTAAAAACCACCAAATATTCATTTTTGATATTAAATCAATTATGTTATTAAAATTATCTTTTAATATTAAAAAACTAACAAATAAAGCAATAATAACTAAAAAGATAATATTTTTCTTATATTTATTCACTAATTCACATCCTACTCATCAAGTAAAGCATCTAAGCCAGGTAATCTTTTGCCTTCTAAAAATTCTAAAGTTGCTCCCCCACCAGTTGAAATATGATGAAAGGAATCTTTAAATCCAAACTTAACAGCTGCATAAGCAGTGTCTCCACCACCTAAAATAACTTTGCCACTAATGTTACTTAAATACTCTAAAGCTTTTTTAGTACCATTACTAAAACGGTCTAATTCAAAAACCCCAATCGGACCATTCCAAATAACTGTCTTAGCTTCTAAAATTTCTTTTCTTAAATTATCAATAGTTTCTACTCCCATATCCATACCAATATCATTAGTATAAATATCTGATATTTTGGTCAATCTTGCCGCACTCATTGGTGAGTAAGAAGTTCCGACAATAACATCGGTTGGTAAAATTATCTTATCTTTATATAAATCATATATTCTCTTACATTCAGCTACTTTTTCATCATCGACAATCGATGCTCCTACATTATAACCTAACGCTTTAAAGAAGGTATAACACATTCCTCCACCAATAAAAATCTTGTCAGCTTTTTTAGCAAGGTTTTCGATAACTCCTAATTTAGTAGAAACTTTCGCCCCTCCTAAAATAACTAATAATGGTCTTTGAGGTTTTTCCATAACATCAACTAAAACATCTAATTCTTTTTTTACTAACAAACCAATTCCTGATGGTAAATGTTCTGCTATACCAACATTAGAAGCATGAGCACGGTGTAAGGTCCCAAAAGCATCATTAATAAAGACATCTCCTAGAGAAGCCCAATATTTAGCAAGTTCTGGATTGTTAGAACTTTCTTTATTACCATCTAAATCTTCAAAACGAGTATTTTCCAACATGATAATATCGCCTTTTTCCATTTCATTGACAGCTTGTTCCACTTCTGGACCTCTTGTCATAGGAATAAATTTAATTGATCTTTTCATTAATTCTGATAATCTTTGACAAACTGGTTGCAAAGAATTTTTTAATTTATCGTTTTCTTCTTTTATTCTTCCTAAATGAGATAAAATAATAACTTTCCCATAAGCATTACTAATTAACTCAATTGTTTCAATACTTTCTCTAATTCTTGTTTCATCTGTAATTTGATTGTTTTCCATAGGAACGTTTAAATCACAACGAAGAATCACTTTTTTATTGTTAAGTTTTAAATCAACAACTGTTTTCAAATTTAAGCCTCCTATTCTCTTTTTTTATTATATCATATTTTTTCAAAATTAGTTGAAGATAATAAAAAAATCGGCTTTTTATAAGCCGATTTTAACCTTTTTAAATATGTTCTGAAACATCTCCTAAATACTTAGCTGTTCTTACCATTTGTGCACTATAACCCATTTCATTATCATACCAAGCGATAACTTTAACTAATTGTTTACCTTCTACTTCGATAACATTAGTAGATAAACCATCGATAACACATCCTGCTGTAACACCAATTACATCACTAGAAACGATTGGATCATCTGTGTATTTTAAAGTTTCATTTGTACTAGCTTTAAATTTAGAATTTATCTCTTCTACTGTTACATTCTTTTTCAATTCTAAAACTAAGTCAACAACTGAACCAGACGCTACTGGGACACGTAAAGCTATTCCATCTAATTTACCCATTAATTCAGGAATTACTAAACCGATTGCACTAGCTGCTCCTGTTGAAGTAGGAACGATATTTTGAGCTGCTGCTCTTCCACGACGAGCTTTAATACCTTTTTTATGAGCTACATCTAATGTAGCTTGATCATTAGTATAAGCGTGAACTGTTGTCATCAATCCTTTTTCAATTCCATAACAATCATTCAATACTTTTAAGACAGGCGCCAAACAATTAGTCGTACAACTAGCTGTCGAAATAACCTCTTCTGAACCATCCAATATGCTTTCATTAACATTAAAAACTACTGTCTTTAAATCATTTCCTGCAGGTGCTGAAATAATAACTTTTTTTGCCCCTGCTGTAATGTGCGCTAAAGACTTTTGTTTACTATTAAATGCTCCTGTACATTCAAAAACTAAATCAATATTCATATCTCTCCAAGGTAATAAACTTGGATCTTTTTCAGAAGTAACATGAATTTCATGATTACCTATGAAAAGAAAATTATGATTAAATTTTACCTCTTCTTCTAAAAAACTTCTTTGAGTAGTATCATATTTTAATAAGTAAGCTAAATCCTCAGGATTAGTTAAATCATTAATACAAACTAATTCAAAAGTAGGATCAGCCACTATTAACCTTGTTACTAATCTCCCTATTCTTCCAAAACCATTAATTGCAACTCTAATTGCCATAATATCATCTCCTTTTTTCATTATACATTATTTAAAATAATTATTACCAATAAATTCTCTTATAATAGAATCATGAGGAATATTTTCTCCACTAATTGGTAAAGCTGTTCTTAATAAATTAATTAATCTTAAAGCTTCTGAATAGTGAGGACTATCTTCACTAATTGAAAACAATAAAGGTTCAGCGAAAACTCTCAATGCTCCTAATTCATAAATTAAAGAAGTATTGAAAACAACATCAGCTTCATCTTGATAAGGAAAAACATTGTTTTCTTCTCCCTCACGAACATTTTGCCAATTACCCAAAGTTGTTTCTGCGTTATATCCGCGATGTTTATTATCTCTAATCATTCTTCTTAAGATACGATTATCTGTTGTAGAAACACGATTATGATTATCTAAATTAAGACTAGTCAATGGAGATAAATAGATCTTATACACTTGTTCTTTCTCTACAATAGGCATTAATTGAGGGTTTAAAGCATGTAATCCTTCAATAATTAAAATATCATTAGCAGCTAATTTAAATCTTTTTCCACTCATTTCACTCTTACCTAAAAGAAAATTATATTTTGGTAATTCCACTTCTTGATTTGCTAATAAATCTTGCATTTGTTTTTTAAACAACTCAACATTAACAGCTGCTATCGATTCAAAATCATAAGCTCCATTACTTTTTTTAGGTGTTACTTCTCTATTTAAAAAATAATCATCAACTGATAGTTCTTGAGGATTTAATCCTAAGCTTTTTAAATACATAACTAGCTTTTTCGAAGTTGTTGTTTTACCCGATGAAGAAGGACCCGCAATTAAGATTAACCTTTTGTTATTATTTTTAATTGTTTTAGCAATATCCATTAGTCGAGAATTTTGTTCGTTTTCACACATATAAACTAATTCTTTAGCGCCATCTCTAGATATTTCTCGATTTAAATCTGAAACATTATTTAAATTAATCGTTTCAATCCATTGATGGTAATTACTAAATTCATTAAATAGCATTTTGTGATGAACATAATCAGTGATTTGGCAATCTAAATAGACATTAGGAAAACTTAAAACTATGCCATTACTATCGGTTTTAGTTAAATCAAACCATTTTAAATTTGAAGTATCAATTGGCATTTCTCCATAAAAATAATCATACATACCATCTAATCGATAAAAATTTACATAAGTATTACTTATATATTTTAACAAATCAGCTTTACTTGTTTCTTGATTTTTTTCAAAATAATCAATTGCCTCAGTTCTTAATAAACTTAATTTTTCAAATGGTAATTTCTGAGAAACTAATTTTTCCATTTCTACTATAATTGTATTAATAACTTGATCATTAAACTCTTCTTGATAATCGACTATTTCAGTATAAATACCTCGATCAATTGAATGTTCAATAATAACGTCCTTATTTAATACATTTTTTATAGCTTTAACATATAAAAAAATTAAACCTCTTTCATAAACACGATTACCTATAACAGAAGAAATATCAAATAATTCAATTTGACAATCTTTTTGAATCTTAGTATTTAATTCAGCAACTTTATGATTAATTTTTCCAATTATAATTGGAAATTGATAATCATTACTAAACTTTTTGCTAAATTCAAATAAAGTTGTACCTGAACCAACTTCATATTCTTGATTTAAATAATTAACTTTAATGTTGTTCATAATATCCCTCTTTTATTCTTGATTAACTTTACTTATTGTCTCTTTAATAATTCTAGCTGAATTATCAAAAGCTTTCTTTTCTTCATCGTTTAAAGTTAATGGTACATAACCCACAACTCCACTTTTACCAATAATCGTTGGATAACCAATATATAAATCACTATTTTGATTATAAGACGAAACAGTAAAAATAGAATTTTCATCATCTAAAATAGCATTGGTTAAACGTGCTAAAACCATACCTATTCCATAATATGTCGCTCCCTTAGCTTTAATAATTTCTTGAGCAGCACTTCTAACTTTATCAGTCATAATATCAAGTTCTCCTCTTGATAAAAAGCGAGGTATTTCTACAGCACCTACTGATGAATTAGACCAACTTGGAAATTCACTATCACCATGTTCTCCTAAAATATAACCATGAATGTTTTTAGAATTTATTTTTAATCTTTCACTGATTAAAAAACGCAAACGAGCTGTATCTAAAGTCGTTCCTGTTCCAATTACTTTTGAACTAGGAAAACCAGAAATCTTAAAAGTAAAATATGTCATAATATCAACTGGATTAGTAGCGATTAAAAATAACCCTTTAAATCCAGAATTAACTACAGATTGAACGATTCCTTTAAAAATATCATAATTCTTTTGAACTAAATCTAAACGAGATTCTCCTGGCGCTTGATTTGCTCCAGCGCATAAACAAACGATTTGAGCATCTGCACAATCATTATAATCTCCAACTCTAATCTTAATTTTAGAGGGGGCAAAAGCAAGACCATGATTTAAGTCCATCGCTTCACCACGAGTCTTATCTTGATTAATATCAATTAAAATTAAATCAGTTACTTTCGTTCTTTGATTTATTAAAGTATAAGCATAACTCATACCAACATTACCACAACCTACTATCACAATTTTATTATTCATTTTAGCCTCCCTCTATTATTATTAATTATAACAAAAAAAATAATGGATTTCCATTATTTTATTTTGATTTACTTTTGTGCTTTTTTGGAAGCGCTACTACTCTAACTTTTTTACCAATTCTTTTTTCGAATCTTTTTTTTACACCTTCTGGTAAATTTGCTTTAATTGTTCTCATTTGTTCACCTCCATAATTTCATTATGATTATAACATATTTTTATTATAATTTATCAATAGAATTTTTCATTATTTGTAAAATAATTTCAAAATCATCATCTTCAGCCATAATATTTTTTCTAATTTTATGACATTTTTGACATTGATAAACAATTTTATAAGTCTTTTTAAATTTTTCAATACCGATTGGCTCTAATAAGCCATGACAAGTTTCTTGACGATCTCCAGGGTTTATATCAACGTGTAAAGAATATAAACAATGTGGACAATGATCACGAGCTGTATATCCTAATGGAATTATATCTCGATGACAAACTAAACATTTAAAGCTTTCATCGATCATTGTGAATTTTTTCATACTATCACCTAATTCTATATTCAATTAACATATCTTTATCTGCTTGAGAAACTCTGTAACTATCTCGACATTTACTAATACCTTTATTTATACTAAATTTATTCAATTGGTGAGATTTTAAAAATTTTAAAGTCTCTTTTCTTCTTTTAATAAACATTTCACAAAATAACCAAGCAACAATCATATTAACATAATATTCTTTTTCTAAATAAAATCGATTTAAGACAGAAAATATTTTTTCAACATATTCATCATAATCAATGAAATTAAATAATATTCTTAATCCTACTCTTCTCACAAATGGTAATGGTGATTTAATATATTCATTTATTAATTGCCAATATTCAGTTTCTTTATTCTTAACCTTTAAACTTAACGAATCACAATGAGCCCAATTGTCTATTTTTAAAACATATTTATCTAAATATTTTTTCATAAGTGAAAAATCTTTTATTTTACAGATAATCATTCCTTGAATAGCTATTGTTTCATAATACTTATCAATTTCTAAATCTAAAAATGATAAATAATTTCCTTTTAATATCTCTTTAGAAAAATCTTTAACTTGATTCGTAGGTAATGCTAAAAGAGAAAGATTGGTGTTGATAATTCTTTTAGCCCATTCTTGTTTATCTTTGTTTTGAAAAGATTCTATATATTTAATAAACTCTTTTCGATCTTTTGCTTTCCATTCTCTATTTAATTCCATTATTTCACCTATCTCATTCTCGATAACAGATCATTAGTTTCTTCAACGGTTTCTTGAAAAGCTACTTGATCTTGAAAATTATATTTTTGAGAATTTACATTCCACGAATCTTGTTGATCTAATAAAAATTCTTTATCAAAAAGATTACCTAATAATGAATACGAATTTAAAAATTCATCGCTTTTAATTCTCAAATTCAATAATTCCGAAACTTTTCTTTCGTCAAAACTACCATAAGATAAAATCGTATGAATATCATAAAAGTCTTTAATTCTTCTAAACTCTTTACCTAATTTCAAATTTAATTCTAAATTTAATAACGCTATATATAATTTATTAGCAAGGTGTTCTTCTAAAGAAATGGCACCTACAGAAAAGCTTTGGTCTTTAGAAAATAATTTTGGCAAAGGTTTATTAACTATATCTAAATCATTTTCTTTTCTCAAATCAATTGTTATTAAATGCTGAATATTATCCAATTCACATAACAAACGATAATTAATCGTAGCATTAGTAGTTATAAATTGTTGCTTTATTGTATATTTGATTATATCAGTATGAGATGTAAGACTAATTATCATATTATTTGCGAATTCCATATCACTTAATACTGCCATATCAATATCAGTTAAAGGTCTGCTTATCTTGCCTAAATTTGCAAATTGAGAAAAGCTACCTTTTAAAACAAAATTTTGAGAATTATTAAATAGTTGCTCTAAAAATTTTCGACAAAAATAATAAGTATATCCATAATTAGAGTGAATTTTTTGATCTTTAATTTCTTTTTGAATATATCCTTTTAATTGAGAACCTTTTTCAAATTCCATCATTTCACCTACTTTATTTACTCCATTATAACAAATAAAAAATCATTTATATATTTTTTTTAATATGTTATGATAAAAATAGGTGAAAATATGAAGAGTTTTATATTAAAAAATTGGAAAAAAATAATTTTTGGAGTAATTATCTTAATTATTTTATCGGGAGTTAGTTTCTTTCTTTATATTGAATATCGTCCTAAATTTAAAAGCATTAGTATTGAATTAGGAACAGATAAAATTTCTGTTAATGATTTTCTAGTAGATCCAATGTATAAAAATAATACAAAAATAATTACTGATTTATCTGAAATAGACTTTTCTCAAGTTTCAGAGATTAATATAAAATTATCTTACAAAGGTAAAGAAGAAATCGTTAAATTAAAGATTATCGATACTGAACCTCCAGTTGTAGAATTTCAAGACATTTTAAAATATAGTGGATATAAAATAGACCCTAATGATTTTATTGTTAAAAAGGAAGATAAATCAGAAATGATCGTTACAGCTTCTGAAATAGAAGACACATCTGAATTTAAAGACTATGTTGTTGAAGTCACAGTGTCTGATATATATGGTAATAAAACTTCTAAAAAATGTATTTTAAAAACAACTTGGTTAAAATCAATCGTTTATGTTGAATTAGGTAGTGAATTTTCAAAAGCTTCAGTAGTTGAAAATTATGACAGAGATCAAGATAAAATCTCTCAAGAAGAAATTGATAAAGTTGATTCTTTAAAGGTTGGAGAATATATTTTAAATGCTACATATGAAAAAAGAAAATATACAGCTAAAGTAATTGTACAAGATACTAAAGGACCAACATTAGAATTAAAAAATTTAACTATTTATGAAAACAAAACAACATCTAAAGATAATTTTATAAAAATAGTATCCGATGTTTCAGGAGAAGTGACAACTACTCTAATAACAAAAATAGATTATAAAAAGATTGGTACTCAGGAAATAGTTATTGAAGCTTTAGACAAATATGAAAATAAGACTACTAAAACTGCTAAATTAACAATTATTAAAGATACTAAAGGACCTGTTTTTTATGGAATTAAAGATATAACTGTCAATAAAAATGCTAGTATAAATTATAGTTATGGAATTAAAGCTGTGGACGCTAATGATGGGAATTGCACTTTCTCGGTTAGTACAAATAAAGTTAATCTTTCAGCAGCTGGAACTTATTATGCAACTTATACTTCTAAAGATAGTAAAGGTAATTTAACTACTGCTAAAAGAAAGATTGTCGTTAGACATGATCAAGCTGATACTAATCGTAAATTCGATGAATTTTATAATCAATATTTAGCAGGTAAAAGTATTCTAGGTATGACGTCTACTATTAAATCTGTAATATCTTATAATTCAAGTTGGGGTGGAGATGACCCTATTTGGTATGGCTTAACTAACAACAGTGGTAATTGTTATGTTCATGCTTTGCTATTACAAAAAGCATTAACAAAAGCTGGAATAACTAATCGTTTAATTCATGTTATTGATAAAACTCACTATTGGAACTTAGTTTATTCAGGAGGTGTTTGGAGACATTATGACTCTACACCTGGTTCTCATATAGTTGGACCTGCAACTGATACCGAAAAATTTAATAGTGCTGCAATGAAAGGAAGAGATTGGGATCGTTCTGCTTATCCTGTTGCAAATTAATAAGGAGATACTAAATGGTAATTAATTTTATTTTATTAATTTTAAGTTTATTAATTTATGCAAGTTTAGGAATAACTAATCTTCTTTTTATTTTGTTTAGTATTTTAACTAGTTTTTTCGCTGCTAAGTTATTTAAATCTAAAAATAAAAAATTTATCTTTATCATAACGATTATTTTAAATAGTTTAGTTTTTTTCTTCTTTAAATTTATGATATTCAAAGAAATCACTAGTTTTAATTTAATTGTACCTTTAGGTATTTCTTATTACACATTACAAATTATTTCATATTTAATTGATGTCTATAAAAATAAATATCCTGCTGAAAAATCATTATGGAAATATATGCTTTCAGTCGCTTACTTACCTCATTTGTTTATTGGTCCTATCGCTAAATATGACGAAATTAAAGACGCTATCTTTAATAATAGAAAAACTAATTGGTCTAATTTTTATTTAGGTATTACTAGAGTTTTTTGGGGATTATCAAAAAAATTAATTATCTCAGGAAGAATTGCTATTATTACTAATAATATAACTACAAACAATTACTCTGGATGGTATATTCTTTTAGCAGTCTTCCTTTATTCAATTCAATTGTATGCTGATTTCAGTGGTGGTATCGATGTTGTTTTAGGTTTGTCTAAAATATTAGGAATTGATTTGAAAGAAAACTTTAATTCACCATTTGACTCTCAAAGTGTTAAAGAATTTTGGAGAAGATGGCATATATCTTTAGGAAGATGGTTAAAAGAATATATTTATATTCCTTTAGGTGGAAACAAACATGGTACTTTTAGAAAAAATATTAATCTATTAATTACTTTCTTTATTTCTGGTTTGTGGCATGGATTAAGCTATTTATTATGGGGTATCTTTCATGGTATCTTCGTTATGTTTGGTGAAAAACTAAAAACACCATTTCAAATTGTAAATAAAATCGGAACCTTTATTTTAATTTCTCTCCTTTGGTGTTTCTTTCTTTGGAGCGATCCTTTTATAGCATTAAAAATGATTGGTTCTATTATTACTGATTTTAATTTGATGAATGTTATTCAAAATATTTTTAATCTAGGTTTAGCATTAAGTGATTGGATAGTTTTAATTATCTTTACTACAACTTTATTTATAATTGATAAAAAACAATTACTTATAAAAGATAAATTGTTAAAAATAGCTATTGAATTTAAATTAATTATTTTAGGTATTATGATTTTATTTATTTTGTTATTCGGTATCTATGGTATTGGATTTAATGTTAATGAATTTATTTATAGTAATTTTTAAGAGGTGAAAAATGAAAAAAGCAATAAGAATTAGTTTAATCTTAATTATTTTTATCGGTTGTTTTATTTTATTAAATATGTTGTTACAACCTAAATACGCTACAAGTTTAGTTGAAGGAAGTATGATAGCACAATATTATGATGAATCTAAAGATCATGAAGTAATCTTTATTGGAGATTGTGAATTATATGCAAATTTTTCACCGATGGTAATGTATGAATCAGCAGGTATTAAAGCTTATGTTAGAGGGTCTTCACAACAGATGATATGGCAATCATATTACATACTAAAAGAGACTTTGAAATATGAAAAACCTAAGATAGTTATTTTTAATATCAATTCAATTCGTTATGATAAACAAAGCGAAGAAGTTAGCGAAGCTTACAATCGATTAACTATCGATCAAATGAAATGGTCACAAGAAAAAATTGATATCATTAATGATTCAATGACAGAAGAAGAAACTTTTCTTTCATATGTTCTTCCAATTTTGAGATATCACTCTCGATATGATAAACTAACAAGTGAAGACTTTGAATATTTGTTTAAGAAAAAGCATAATACTCATAATGGTTTTTTAATCAATAAACATATTAAAGGTGTTAATAATTTGCCTACTCCAAAAAAACTTGGTAATTATGAATTTAATAAAGAGTCTTTAAATTATTTAGAATTAATTTTAAAATTATGTGAAGAAAACGATATTAAATTAATTTTAGTAAAAGCTCCTAGTTTATACCCTCATTGGTATGAAGAATATGAACAACAAGTAATAGCTTTTGCTGAAGAAAATAATGTTGATTACTATAATTTTATAAAATATTCAGAAGAAATAGGAATAGATTATACAACAGATACATATGATGGAGGCTTGCATTTAAATTTATCTGGAGCGACAAAATTATCTAAGTTCTTTGCAAATATATTAAAATCTAACTATGATTTAATTAATTATCAAGGTGATCCTATTTATGAAGAAAAATTAAAAATATATAAAAACGCTATAAAATAAGGAGATTTATTATGAAAAAGAAAATTGTTTTATCATTATTGTTAATTTGTTTATGTAGTTGCTCTACAAAAGAAGAGGTGGTTGAGACTTTTGAATTATCTTATCAGGAGATAGAAATTATTCCTGGTAAAGATTTTCAAAGCTCTGCTCTTAAAGATGAAGAGTTGAACTTCATGGAACTTTCCAGTTGTGCTTTTGATGGGAATGATAAAGTTTATACTTATGAAAATATGGAAATAACTGTTTCTCCTTTAGATGGGAAAGACATTGTATATTCAGTTTATTTTCTTAATGATAGAATCACTACTAAAGAAGGTGTTAAAATAACTGATGATAAAGAAACTATGATTGAAACTTATGGCGAAAATTATAAAAATATAAATAATAAATATAGTTACTTAAAAGGTGATGTTTTATTATCATTTATCATTGAAAATGATGTTATTATAAGTATTGAATATATGTACTCTAATAATTAGTATTTATTAAGAAAGGGTGATGAAAATGAGAAAAGTAATAACTAAAAAAGATGTTTCTATTACTATGATTTTTTTATTTTTTTTAATTCTTTCTTTTTTAGCAATGACTAATTATATATTAAAAAACAATAATGTTTATTATAGTTTAAATATTAAAAAACCAATTGAAGAAAAAAAAGAAAAAGATTGGGAATTTGAATTACCTATAAATGGATCTAGTGGATACTCTACGATTGATATTAAATTGAAAAAAGATAACAATATAAATTCAGAAACAATTACAACAATAAAAAGAGGTGTATCTTTTACTATTTTAGATGAGAAAGATAATTGGTGGCAAATTAATTATCAAGGGGAAAAAGGTTGGATTGATAACACTTTCTGCATGATTAATCTACCCGATATTATTCCTTCTATTATTTATGACGCTTCTAACAGCTATAGTTCTCTATTTAAATCATCAGGTTATAATATTCCAAATATTACTGATCAAAAATTATATGATGTAAAAATGTATAATTATCGATTAGAAAAAGATGAATTTGTTATGCCGGTTTTATATCCAATGGCTAAAAAAATTAATGAGGCTCAACAATTAGCGTTAAAAAATGGAGATAGTTTAAAAATTTATGAATCATATCGACCTAGAGAAACACAAAGAAGTATAGTTATTAATTTGAAAGAATTAACCGCTACTAATGTTGAGGTTTATAATGGAATTAATATAAACAGCTGGAGTGAAACTTGGTTTATTTATAATGGTCTATCAAATCATCAATTAGGAGCTGCGATAGATGTTAGTTTAGTTAAAATTGATACTTATATCGTTAAAGAAATAGGCTCTTATACATATATAGATATTACTAATTACGAAGAATATACAATGCCGAGTCCAATGCATGAATTAAGTGCTCAAGCAGTAACCTTTAAATATGGTGTTTCTCCAGATTCAAAAACAGCTTGGAAAAAGGTTCCTTTAGTGGATAATATAACAGAAGGCGCAGTAAAATTACAAAACTATTGTGTTGAAAGTGGTTTAACTCCTATATCTTCTGAATGGTGGCATTTTAATGATTTAGACTCTAAAGATATGATCAAAGGTTCTTCATCAAAAGGAGATTACTATCTATCTGGATGCTCTAGTCAAAAAATAAATAAATAAAAAAAGCAAATGTTATTTGCTTTTTTTTATATTGTTATTTTTAATTAAAATTTCGTTTTTTTTAGCCTCTTTTCTAAAACTACAACATCTGTTGCAATTTTTTCAGAAAATAATTCGTCATGCTCAACAAAAATCATGGTAGGGCAGTAATTTAAAATAACTTCTTCAATTTGAATTCTTGAAAGAACATCAATATAATTTAAAGGCTCGTCCCAAATATATAAATCTGCTTGTTCGCATAAACTCTTTGCAATTAGAACTTTTTTCTTTTGACCCTCACTATAATTTTCCATATTCTTTTCAAATTGAATCTGTTCAAAATCAAGTTTACGAAGAATCGATTTAAATAGACTCTCGTCAATATTATTTTCTCTTGCAAAATCAGACAAATTACCATTTAAAAACGAAGTGTTTTGTGATACATATGAAATTTTTATTTCATTTCCTATAAATACATTACCGCTGTATGAAATATTTTCACCTAATATTAACTTTATAATACTTGATTTGCCACTTCCGTTTGCGCCATTAAGTTGTATTCTATCACCATTTTCAACTACGAAACTAACATTTTCACAAACTTGATTTTCACCATAAAAAATAGATAAATCTGAAATATCAATTAATCTATTGCTTCTATATGTTAGTGGCTTCAATTTTAAACTTTCAGCCGTTTCAATATTTTTTAAGAGTTTAGATTTTTCGACAACAGCTTTATCTCTACGTTTTTGTGTATTTTTAGCTCTTTGGGCCATTTTAGAAGCTTTAGCACCAATAAATCCTTTATCAACTCTATTATCACTTTGACCTATATCACGCGTTTTAGATGATTCTATTTGACGAGACCAGCCTGTTGCTTGTCTTGATGATTGCTCTAATCTTGAAATATCTTTTTTTAATTTATCATTTTCAGCTAGTTCAAAATTATCTTGTCTTTTCTTATTCTCCCACCAAGAAGAAAAGTTACCTTGCTGAATTTCGATATTAGCTTTATTTATCGAAAGAACATGATCTATACAATTATCAAGAAATATTCGATCATGTGAAACTAGAATAAAACTTTTCTTACCATTTAAATATTTTGCAACAGTAAAACGAGATTGTACATCTAAATGATTTGTAGGTTCATCAATAAGCAGAAAGTTATTTTCTCTTAAAAATAGAATTGCTAGCAAAACTTTAGTTTGTTCACCTTTACTAAGCGTTTTAAAAGGTCTTACTAATATGTCTTCTGGATTCATTTCTAAAAGAGAAATTTCCCGCTCTAATTTCCATTTTTCATATTCTTCAAAATCAGAATTTATTTCGTATGCTATTTCATAAGCATTTTTATTATTATCCTTAACTTCAAAAGGAAAATAATCAAAATTTATATCCGTAGAAATATTCCCGCTATATTCATATTTACCCATTAAAAGATTTAAGAAAGTAGTTTTACCTCTACCATTACGACCAATAAATCCTAATTTCCAATTAGTATCAATTGAAAAAGAAACATTCTCAAAAATGTTGTCATAACTCCCGTCATAATGAAAAGATAAATTTGAAACTGTAATTGTTGACATATAGCATCACCTCAAAACTATAAATAATCAATTGAAATCAAGCATATTATACTATAATTTAGGAAAAATACCACTTTTTTATATTTTATGCCACACTTATATTTATATGTTTTGTTTTTATATTAACAGCGAACACACCAACAAAATAGACAATGTTCGCATAATCACTAATTGGCATGGAATCAAAGGGGATTTCCAAATTTTTTGTTTTATCTTTTTTCAAACATTTTTATTTTTTATATTATACAGATATTCACGAACCTTATTAACAAAATTTTCATCACCTTTTTTGTCCCAATAATAACCTGGTTTAACAAAATCTTCAAATTCAGCAATTGCTATATTAATATTATCCTTGTTAACTCTATCTTTAATTATTGCCGTGGTTGTATTTTTGTATCCTCTTACTGCGCATCCAGCAAATGATTTATAATATGATTTTTCTGGTAAATTAGATTTAATATAAAAATCCATAGCTATTTCATCTGTCATAGGTCTTATATTTGAAATAATAATTTTGTTTGCCCTAAATATTCCATGCGGACAGCTTTCACTGGGACAATCAATTATTTCTGCATCTTTTGGAACGGTCACATCACATACTGTATCTCCTCTAACTAAATACCTCAATATTTTGTCTTCAACAGAAAAGTTAAAACCTCCCATTAAATCCGGCTCTTTTTCTTTTGGATTCCAATTCTCTGCAATGTTAACCTCGTTTTCTTTAAATTCAAATCCGTTAGCGCCTGAAGTTGTTCCAAACATTACCCTTATATATTTTTTATCTTTCAAATCTTCTTTTTTATACATTATAAACACCTCATTATAATTATATCAAAAAACTTGATACTCTCATACCAAGTTCGACTAATTTATATTTGGCACGATAATCATAGGGGTTTCAAACTAATTATATTCGATTAATAATAATTAGAAAACATATGATATAATAATTGTAGGAGGAGTAAATATGTCAATTAATGATTTAGTTAATGAAGCTTTTAACGGCCAAAATGATGAGAAGTATATAAAAGATTTAAATGAGGGTGAACACGTTGTACAATCAACACAATATCAACATACTGCTGAAGATACTTTAAAAGTATTTAAAAATCCAGAAGAATATATTATTCCCGAAGAATTACCTGCATGTAAAATGCTTTGGGATAGAGGTATTGAAACCTATATGTGTGGCAATTATGATGATACAGAATATCACGGAAGATGGATAGGAATAGGATGGAGTAGTTTATCAGAAGACAATAAACGTATTTTCGATGATTTAATAAAAAAAGATAATAGATATTCATTTGGACATTGGTACAAGATTACAGTGCCATTTGGTGAAAATGCAGCAGAAGAATTATGTAGTTTAGTTGAACCATTACAATATCAAGATACAAAGAGATTTCTAAGTGGAGCAGATTTTTTAGATAGTTATAAAAAACAAGGTGGTGAATTTTATATTGCTGATGATGGCAGTATTCATCATAATTATAATCCTAAATTGGCAAATGCAACATTAGAAGAGGCATTAATAAATACTGGTAAAAAATCTTTATATGATCCTATATTAGATAGAGTATATGAAGATAAAATATTTATGGATTGGCATAATAATTTTGTTGAACACAAAAGCAAAAAATCGAAGAATGGAATTATGATGCACATTATGAAAATGGTGTTGAAACAATTAAAAAATTATAATGAGTATAAACAAAAAAAGATTTAGGAAGCACCTAAATCTTTTATTTTCTAAATGGCAGGGGTAGTAGGAGTTGAACCCACATCGGCGGTTTTGGAGACCGTTATTCTACCATTGAACTATACCCCTAAGTAAGTAGATAATATCATAAATACTTGGTTTTTTCAATTAGATTTTTATTTATTATGATATAATTATTATAGGAGGAAAAAATGAAAAAATTAAAATATTTATTATTAATCAGCATGATGTTTTTGATAAGTGGTTGTATGAACGTTTCTTTAGACATTACAATTAATCAAGATGATAGTGGTTCTATTGTTTATACCTATGGTATAGAAGAAAGTTTTTTAGAATCATTTGAGGATGGTGAAACAAGCTTCTCAGAAGTTGATATTGAATCAGCTGAAAAAGAAGATTTAACTTATCAAGTTAATGAAAAAAGTTATAAAGGACAAAAAACAACTATTACATTTGAATCTTTAGAAGAATTACAAAATATATATACTACTTTAAATGAATCAAGTGATGATGACGATGTGCAAATTACACCATTAACTTTTGAAAGAAAAGATGGAGTAACAACAATTAAATCAGATCCTAATTTAGAAGTTGATGAAGAACAAACAATGTATTTAAATTATATTGATTATACTTTAAATATTAAAGTTGAAGGTGAAGTTTTAAATAATAATGCTACTAGCAATGAAAACAATATTTATACTTGGAATTTAAAAACAATTTTAGATAAAGGTGTATTATTAGAATATGGTGCTAAAAAACCTAACAGTTTAATTATTTATATTGGAATAGGCGCAGTTATCTTAATTGGAATAGTTTTATTTATTTTAAAAAATAAACAAAAAAAGCAAATAAATTAATTTGCTTTTTTTATTAAACTAATACCAGT
>JAAZBI010000091.1 GCA_012513875.1 Mollicutes bacterium | reverse complement strand
TTGTATATCTACCGTCCCGCCACATCACCGATCTCCCTTTCTAAACAAGTCGCTTTGCCATATTCATTCCGCTCGCTCCCTCTCCGCCCGACCCTCATGCTTCGGGTCGGACTGGCTCCTGCGTTCGCTCCATTCATATCGCTTCGCTCAGCCAATGGTGCACCTTCGCTTTTCTGCCCTGCTCGCTGCGGCTCTCTTCCTGTCGGCAGCCGACCCTCATGCTTCGGGTCGATCTCCCTCCACCGTTCGCTCCGCTCGCACCGCAACGCTCCCCGCGATTACCACCGCCGCTATTGCCGTGTGTGTTTCGTTCTCTCCGTCGATTACCGACCCTCATGCTTCGGGTCGGATAATCGCCTGCGCTCACTGCACGCACACCGCATCGCTCTGTCAGCACTCATTCCGCTGGCCGGGTGGCTGCTCACTCATCCTTCGTTTCGAACAACCACCCGGCCTGCTCCATTCGCTCACCTTGCCCTTTCTGTGTTCATGCTCGCTCACTCAGTCGTTATGCTCGCTCATGCTTCGCTCATCAACTCCTTCGTTCGCTCAATTCGCACAGCTCAGCTGTTCAATGGCAAATGCTTCGTTCCGTTCGTCAGGTAAAATTTGAGGTTGCCAAATCATGATACCTCTGCCGCTTACCTTCCTCACCCACTTCGCAATTGCCAGGACCGGATTCCGTAGCACAAAAAATCCGCCACCCCTGCTGGGGCAGTAGGCGTCAGGCGCCCTCATGCTTCGGGCTCCTTCCTGCCACCACATTCGCTCCACTCGCAACGGCTCGCGCCGGGTCACTCCGCAAGCAAAAACAGGTCGCTGCGCTCCCCGGTTTTTCCTTTGCTCCGTTCCTGCTCAAGGCTGCATAACCTATTAATTTCAGATTTTAATCCGTTGAGAAAATCAACAACAAATAATTTCATTGTATCAGAAAATATAATTAAACTTGCAATTACAGTATTTCATATAGAACCATCTTCTTGTTCGATACCCTTATATTTCCTTTTAACTCATTCCATTAGTTTATAGGAATGAACACGTCTGTAGTCACCAACAAAAATGCGTTGTGTGTTGTTTATAGTTGAAACAACGTAGAAATCAAGAAAATGAAAGGATTCATCATTTTACTCCTGCTTATGGGTATTTTCCAAACAATACTGCCTCAATCACTGAAAACAGTTTCTTATCAAGATGGAACCCAGAAGTTAAATGGACTGGTCACCTCAAATGCCGGCAAGCAGTTGCCAGGCGTTCTTATTCTTCCCGCCTGGAAGGGTGCGGACAATGAAGCGCGCATGGCCGCGTTGAATCTTGAGAAAGAAGGATACATTGCTTTCATAGCCGATATCTATGGCGAAGGAAACATACCTTCGGATAATGAAGCAGCTGCAAAACTTTCCGGCACATACAAGAATGACTACAATGCATATCAATACAGGATATCACTGGCTTTGGAGCAGTTGAAAGCACAAGGCGCGAAAGCAGATAAAATAGCGGTGATCGGTTACTGCTTTGGCGGGACAGGAGCTCTGGAAGCTGCACGGGCAGGATTCAACGTGCAGGGAGTGGTTTCCATACACGGCGGATTGAGTAAAGATGCAAGCCGGCCAAACAAGCCCATACAAACGAAAGTGTTGGTGGAGCACCCGGCAGAAGATAAGAGCGTATCGCGGGAGGATCTCGACAATCTGGTAAAAGAATTGAATGAAGGCAATGCCGACTGGCAAATCATCACCTATGCCCACTCCGGCCATACCTTCACAAATCCCGAGTCTCCAGAGTACAACGACGTGATGGCAATGAGAGCATGGAATCATACACTGTTGTTTCTGGAAGAGGTATTGAATTAGTTCACTTGTTTTTATTATAATTTGAATTACCTTGCCCATATTTATTTTTCGGACAGCTGTCGTCAGGTAGCCGTCGGCAATTTCATCGGAGATTTTGTCAAAGGTCGGAGATACAAGGCATATCCTTCGGGTATCAGAAAAGGAATCCTGTTGCACAGGCAAATCGATCATTTTACCGACAACCATCCTGCATTCAAGGAGACGGTGGAGCTACTCCGGCCATCATTCGGACGCTATTCGGGAATCATGGCCGACATGTATTATGATTATCTGCTCGCTTCCGATTTTGATAGATATGGCAATGGGCGGAGCCTCGACCAATTTGCCCGAAATTTTTACTGGTCTGTTTTACTTTACTACTGGTGGCTGCCCAAAAAGGTGAAAGGGTTCATTTTCCATTTCATAAAGACCAACCGGCTGAAGAAATATGGAACCCTCGCGGGACTGCAACAATCGCTCGAAATCATGTCTGTTCACAAGAGCTCCGCAATCAACCCCACCCTTGGCATCGAGTTCCTTGCAGCCAATGAATCGCAACTGAGAAACCATTTCGATCAATTCATGATGGAGGCACTGCAAAAATTTCCCCTTCGCAGATAATTGCCTTATCAATTAATTAAAAATTCTTTTTGACAAGAATAATTGATAAAAAGTTTGTAGATTTACTTTCCAATCGTTAACTTGCAAAGAAATGGTTGTGCGACAGATGACCTTAAAATATTGCTTATTTGTAATCTCCACTTAGCAAAAACAAGCATTCAGAATTCCTTCATAGTAATATAGTATCGATGCAAATACTACACTTATCAGATACACACAACAGGCACAATCAACTGAGCAACCTGCCGGCAGCCGATCTCCTTATTCACTCGGGCGACTTTTCATGCGATGGAACAGTAGAAGAGGTGCTGGATTTTATCAGGTGGTTTGGTGCTCTTCCATATAAGTATAAGATTTTCGTTGCAGGAAATCACGATGATTGTTTGTTTGAAGCTCAAATTGATGGACTACCTGATGGATGTTATTATCTATGTAATTCAAGCATTGAAATTGAAAATATCAAATTTCATGGAATACCCATGTTCACGGCTGATCTTGTGTCGGGAAAATGTTCCAAACATGTCAGTGAAATTCCTTCTGATACAAATGTTTTAATCACACATCAACCACCCTTTGGCTTGCTTGATATCTCAGAAGGTATAAATTATGGCGATCTTGATCTGCTGTATGCCGTATTAAAAATTAGACCGGATTATCATCTTTTTGGTCATATACATGGTTCTTACGGTATTTCAGAAAATAAGCACACGCAGTTTTCGAATGCCTCTCTCGTTGATATGCATTACAAATTAGTAAATCAGCCTTTTGGTTTTGCATATTAGTTCAAGATGAAATGAGTTTTCACCGATAAATAAAAACATTCCAGTTTCATGGCCATTAAATCGGGTAAAGAGAGATAGCCATCGCAATAAAGAGAATGCATCATGTAACAGACCTGAATGTTCCATGCTACAAAGTCATTTGGGAATTTCAATATCCATTGTATCCTGATCTTCATAATCGATGAATCCCTCTAAATCAAAGTCATCGATGAGAATTTGTTTTTCGTCAATCAATTTCTTCAAGGATGTTCTGATTGATAACTTTTTGTCGTATGATTCACTCATTAGAATGGTTAAGCGATCGTTTATCAATACAAAATGATCAAAGAAATAATCGTTAAAGACAAAGTCCTGGTTTAATTTATTGCACCGTACAGTTGCAGTATGAAAGACTTTCTCACGTCCTTCAAAACGACCATTACAAATTATTTTCTCCAATTTTGATACAGGGTAATTTGTGAAATCAAACTTAACTTTTTTCATCATCTTCAGTGTTATCTTTATTATATCATGATTCAAAGTAAAGCGCAGGGTATGCCATATAACGGCACCGGATTATTTTATTTATAACTTTAAAAATTTGTTTGGATCATGTGTCTTTATTTGGCATATCCATCTGATATCTTTGTAGTAAAAACATTATTA
>JAAZBI010000021.1 GCA_012513875.1 Mollicutes bacterium | reverse complement strand
TAAATTCAAATCCACTATAAACTAATTTATATAAAGTGGGTGTTATTGTTTCATCTACTCCAATTGGATCAAAAGCTTCAGCTAAAATAACGATTAAATTTTTGTCTTTAAAAATACCTGTATATTCATTTTTTATTGTTGGTTTTCGATTGGAAAAATATTGATGCATATTTTTTATTGTCTCATCAGTAGAATTGTTAATTAATTCATTAAAATTTATTTTTAAAATATTAGGTAGATAAATTGATTTTAAATCAATTTTAAAATCAATTTTTGATTCTTCAAATTTAAAAGTATCTTCTTTATTAAAAATAGTATTTCTTAAATCTAAACGCATCGTCGTTAAAAGGCCAAATTTTTCAGCTGCTAATAAAGGTGAAGAAAAATCTTTATAATATAATGAATATGAAGAATAAATATCATTTTTATTTATTTGTAATAAAGCTATATTAATAAGATAAACGATTAAAAACAATCCAATAAAAATTGGTTTTAGCTTAAATTTAATCCTTTTTAAGGATAATACTTTTTTATTTAAGATTATTAAAATTACTAAAGGTATTAAAAATATAAAGACTAAAAATATGTTTCTATAAATCATATCTAAAACAGAATTACCAAATTCAGTAACAACTGTTGTTTGACGCATTGAATAAAGAGACATTAACCCTTCATATGTTTTAAAATAAATGATTTGAGCGATAAAAATTAAATTTATAACTGATAAAATAAAGTAATAAATAATAAAATTAATTGTTCTTTTAAAAAATGTAGTTAAAATATAAATAAAGATAGTTAAACCTAAAGTAAAAAAAAGAATGTTTAAAAAATTAAACAAAGAAAAACTTTTAAAGACAATAATCTTTGTCATTAATTCTAAACTTAATATAAATAAAAAAGTAATTAATAAATCAAAAATTCTTTTTTTCATGATTTAATTATATCATAAAATAAAAAAAGATATTAATATCTTTTTTATTTTAAAGTTTTAACAAACTCTGATTTTTTTGCTAAATCGTCAATAAATTCTTCCGAAACAATTTGATGAGTATAAATATTATATACCATTAAAATATTACCTTCTACAAGAAAAACTTCGTCGCTGTTCAATATTCGATACGATATAACTAATTGATTAATAACTAAAACAGTTTGATTATTATCAACATATTGTTTAAACATATTATTTCCTTCTCAAACAGTAAACTTCATCTTTAACCGAAAAAGAATAATCTGTTTTTGATATAAAGTCATTATTTTCATCACGATCAATATGATAAAAATTAATTTTTCCTTCATCATAATAAACATCAGTAGAATAATCACCTTTATAAATAAATATTGGTTGTTCTTCTCCTTTTTTTAAATAAAACTCATCTTTATCTGTACGATAAACAATTATATTTTCTTCAAAAATTAATTTAACAATTGAATTGTTATTTTCAAACTCCATTTTTTCACCCTCCAAGTGTTTAATATTATACTATCTTCTTTGGAAAATACAAGAGTTTTTTAAATTTTTTAAATATAATGCTCCTAAAACTTCTTTGGAAAAAGCCAATTCCCAACTTTTGTTTATTTTTTTAGCATTGTTATTTAATATATTATTAATAATATTACGACTATCGTTAATTCGATTAAGCTTATATTTTCTTTGAGCTTTTAAAAGAAGACGATTAAATCTTCGATAAGAATAAATTTTGGTGTCATCTATTTCATAAATAGTACCTAAAAACTCGATTATTTTTTGAAAATCTCTCAAATTATACTCTTGCTTTAATGTAATTCTTTTTATTAAATTAGTAATCAATCCTTTTTTTGATAAAAAGGATTGGATTAAAATATTAAATTTTCGAGAATATTTTATATAGTTCTTTTCTAAATGATTCTTTTTAAAGGTATATTTCTTACCTTCTAATTTCCCATATACTTTCATAGTATCATTGTATCCATATTTAATGTTTTTTCTCGATAAACGTTTATCAAAAACTAAAAAAGAACCTAGATGATTATTAGGAGAAATATAAATTATTTTTACTTTTTTTGATTTGACTGGTCTCTTAAATCCAATTTCTTTTAAATCAATAGCAACAATCTCATCAGCTCCCAAATCTATTGCTAAATTAACAGGAAAATTATCATAATAACCACCATCAATATAATCTTTACCTTCTATTTTCTTTTTTTGAAACGCTGGGAAACAAGAAGAAGACGCTATTAAATAATGCTTTATTTTATCTACCGATTCTTTTTCTATATTGATCACTTTTGGTTTTAAATCTGATAAATTATAAGTAATAAAACTAAATTTTATTTTAGATTTCTTTAACTTCTTATAATTTAATTTAGCTTCTACTGTTTTTTCTAAATTGTTTGGACTCATTCCATGATCTAAAAAAATTGCTTTAGCATATTTTTTAGCTATTGCTTTTTTACCTTCAGGAGTAAAATAATCACTTTTGATATCTTGATCAAAAACATCTCTGAAACCAATATTTTTCCATAATGAATAAGCTTTGTGATAACTTTTAGTTACCATTAAAGCTCCGTTTAAAGCTCCTACTGAAGTTCCAGTTACAATATCATATTTTATTTTTAATCTTCTTAAAGCTTTCCAAACTCCAATTTGATAAGCTCCTTTTGAGCCTCCACCAGATAAAACAATCGCTCTCACTTTTCTCATCTCCTAGTTAATTTCTTGTAAACGTTTTGGTGCCCAAGTATTTATTATTATAATTTGAACAATATTTAAAACGAAAACAATACTAAATAAAATAATTAAATAATTATTAAGACTAATATATTTTTCAATAAAGGGATAAATTGTTCCTAAAGTCATAATCAAAATTAAAGGTAACACGGTTGCAATAATAACACTTAGACTTCTTTTTACTACTACTGTGTCATCAATTGCATCTAGTTTAGGAAATTTCAAATTAATAATAATTCCAAACATTGAAGAGCATCCTAAAGAAATAATTGCTACTAATATTAAAAATAACATTTCTATCATTGAAAAACCAAAAACAAATGAAAATGCAAAAATAGAAATAATGATAGGAATAATCATAACAATGAAATTAAACATGACCTTAGTAACAATAATACTTTTTAATTTAATTGGTAATGATTTTAAAATCCACAAATTTTTCCCTTCGATTGAAATACTTGCACAAGAAGTATTTGATAAAAAAGCTATGAAGGTAACCATTAAAATAACGACAGAAAATAAATTTAAATTTAAACCTCCTTCTTTAATTAAATTTATAATGTCTTTTTTATCTGTAAAGAAAACCGCTAAAGAACCTATTAACATTATAATTACTCCAAACAAAGTATTAAAAACATATATTGGAGAAGAGAAATATCTCTTAGCTTCTTTAAAAAATAATATTTGTTTAGCTTGAGTATGTTTTAATTTTTTTAATTGAAATTTAGTTTTTGTTTTCTTTTCGTTAAGAAGAGAAAGTAATTTTTTATAATTTAAATTTAGTGCATGTAAAAAGATAAAAAATAATCCGAAATTAATTATTAAACATAATATTAATGATAAATAACTAGATTTAGAAAACATCTCGATCACTAAATAAATACTATAAAATCCATATTTAATAAAGTTTTCTATCTTATCAAAATTATTGACTACATACATTAAAATTGATTCAATATTAGAAAAGATTAAAACAAAGAATAATATCATTCCTAATGACAAAACATATTCAATCCATTTACTGGCATTTGATTTAGTGGTTAAAAATGCAATTAAATAACCAAAAATACTCGCTAAAATAGTTGGTATTATAGGTAAAATAATTAAAGTTACCAGAGACATAATAACAAAATCAAAACTAACCCCTACTCTTACTGCATATGTAATTAACATTGGCAACATAATAAATAATGAGATTAAAAAATTCCATAATAAAGTTATTAAAACTCTACTCATTAAAATAGATTTTGAAGGAATTGGTAATGATAATAACAAATCATTATCTCGAGCTGAATACATAATTGATTTAGTATTAAAAATAGATAATTGAAAGAGAAAAAAACTGATCATAACAAAAAATAAAGGAATTAAATAAAAAGTTAATCCATATTCTTTTGTAGCGTTAATCGCTCCATCTGTAATCATCGTAATAGAAAAAATCAAAGAGAAACCAAAATATAAAAAGATAAAACCAAAGAAAAGAAGATTAATCTTTTTCATCTTTTTAATTTTTTCAAGATTAATCGTTGATTTAATCTTAAATTTTAATAATTCAAATAATTTATTCATTAATCATTCAACTCCACAAATAAATCTTCTAAACTCTTATCTCCTTTAATTTCTTTAACTGTTCCTGAAGCAATTAATTTACCTTTCTTAATAATAGCAACTTTATCACATAATTTTTCTACTACTTCTAATACATGAGAAGAGAATAAAAATGAAACGCCTTTTTTACACATATCCTTCATAATTTTTTTTAATTTAAAAGCTGATGTTGGATCTAATCCTACAAATGGTTCATCCATAATCACTAATAAAGGATCATGAAGTAAAGCTGAAATAATAACTAGCTTTTGTTTCATACCATGAGAGTATGTAGATACTAAATCACCTAAATTATCAAATATTTCAAATTCACTAGCATATTTATTTATAGCTATTTCTCTATCTTGAAGTGAAACATTAAAAATATCTGCAATAAAATTTAAATAATCAATGCCACGAACATTTTCATAAATATCTGGATTATCTGGAATATAAGCTATCTTTTGTTTACATAATATTGGATCTGTTTTAATAGAATGTTTATCAATTTTTATTTCTCCTTCTTCAAAATCAATAATTCCTACCATTGCCTTAATAGTCGTTGTTTTACCAGCTCCGTTATGACCTATAAACCCATATATTTCACCTTTTTTTACCTTTAAATTCAACTTATCAACAGCTTTTTTGCCACCTTTTCCATAAGTTTTACTAAAATCTTTAATTTCTAACATTTTTGTCTCCCCAATCCAACTGCTTTTGCAATTAATTCACATTTTTTCTGAGCAATAACTGTTACTTTTTTTATACCTTGATCTAAAACTTCATCAATCATATCACTATTAATATATTCATAATACTTATCCTGAATAGGTTTTAAAACCTCAACAATTTTATCTGCAACAGCAGTTTTAAATTCCCCATAATTTTTATCAATAAATTCCGTTTCCACTTCTTTTATCGATAAATTACTTAATGAAGAATAAATAGTAATCAAATTAGAAATTCCTGGTTTATTCTTAACGTCATATTTTACTAAATTATCACTATCTGTAATAGCACTCATAACTTTTTTTCTAACAATCTTTTCATCATCTAACAATAAAATAGAGCCCTTACATTCGCCATCTGATTTGCTCATCTTTTTAGTTGGTTCTTGCAAATCTTTTATTCTTGCTCCAATTTTAGGAACTATTGATTCTGGCATAATTAATTTATTACCATATCTTTTATTAAATCTTTGAACAATATCTCTTGCTAATTCAACATGTTGAACTTGATCTTCACCTACTGGAACATATTCAGCATCATAAATGACAATATCTGCTGCCATTAAAACTGGATACGTATAAAACCCTACTGATAAATTAGAATCTTTAATCTTTTGATCTTTATATTGAGTCATACGATTTAATTCTCCCAAATAAGTATTACAACTTAAAATCCAAGACAAATGAGAATGATAAGGGTTTTCAGATTGCAAATAAATTGTTGCTTGTTTTGGATCTAAACCACATGCTAAATAAAGGGCAACTATTTTTTTGGTTTTTTCTCTTAACTCTTTAGGATCTTGATACTTAGTAATTGCATGTAAATCTGCTACAAAAAAATATGAATCATATTCTTTTTGTAATTCGATATACTGTTTAACTGCACCAATATAACTACCTAAAGTTAATTCTCCAGTTGGTTTAATACCTGAAACTAATTTTTTCATTCAATTTCACCACTTTCTTCACTAATTGTTTTAACATCAACTTTATTTATCATATCAAACCTCTTGCTAATCTTTTGACTAGAAATATGAACATTTTCAACATCTTTAGAAACGGTTTGAATTGTTTTTGACAATTTATCCCAACGATCACTATAACGATTAAAATCTTCACTTAATTTAACTAATTCTTGTTGAATAACTGAAGCATATTTATCTCTTTCCATATTTTTAATAATCATTTGAATTACAGTCAAAGTACTCATTAAAGTTGTAGGTGATGTAATCCAAATTCTTTTTTTATTAGCGTAATCAATAACATCTTGATGATAAGCATTTATTTCAGCAAAAATAGCTTCTGCTGGCAAAAACATAATAGCTTGATCACTAGTTACTCCAGGAATAATGTATTTGCTAGAAATAGCATCAATATGTTTTTTAACATCGGATTTAAAATCTTTTTCATGTTTTTCTCTTTCAAAATTTGATAAATTTTTATCTACCATCAATTGATAGTGCTCTAAAGGAAATTTAGAGTCAATTGCAATTAAACCTAAAGGATTAGGAGCGAATAAAACTGAATCGGCAATCGTACCATTTTCAAAAGTATATTGCATACGATAAATAGTATCGTTCTTTTCTCCGAATACATTTGCTAAAATATGTTTTAAATTTACTTCTCCAAAGATACCTCGACTCTTTTTATCTGTTAAGACACCTTGTAATGACACTATGTCATTAGATAATAAATCAATCTTTTTTTGAGCTTCATCAATGCGAGATAATCTCTCTAAAACTGAAGAAAAAGTTTTATTTGTCTTTTCAAAATTTTCTTCAATCTTTTCACTAACTTTCTCATTGATCATCATTAATTTATTTTCGATCTTCTCATTTAATTTAGAAAAATCTTCGTTTAAATTTCTTCCAAAATCACTTTTAAAATCTCCAATTTCTTTAACAACACTATTTTCTAATTTGCCTAATCGTTCTGTAATATTACTTTCATTAATATTTTTCATTACTGAAATAACACTAATAATTAAAATGATAATTAATAATCCTAAAATTATATATTCCATTATTTCACCTCATTAACTTTCAATATTTTTTGAATAACTCTTGAAAAAGCATACGCTACAAGAAGAATAATTATTATTTCTAAGAATATTTTAGGGTTTTGCAAGCTTTCGATTAATCCAGTACCTACATATCCCCAGAAATAAACAATTGAAATCTTTCCAATTAAAATACTAAGTAAAAACTTTTTAGGTTCCATTTTTGATAAACCACAGACAATATTTATTAAAAAAGCCGGAGTAAATGGTAACGCTATCAAAATAACTAGTAAAGAAAATGACATTGATTTTATTCTTTTCATTAAATTATGGATTTTACCATCAATTTTCATATTCCTATATAATATTTTGCTAAATCCTAAACGAAAAGCATAAAAAGAGATTAAACAACCACAAATTGTTCCTATTAAAGAAATGATAAAACCTAAAAAAGAACCAAAAGCTAAATTATTGAAGGCAATAAAAACACTTAATGGCAATATTGGAATGATAGATTCCAATATGATTAAAAAGAAACCAGCTAAGGGGCCAGCACTTTGTAACAATTCAACAAGGATATTAATAATTTTGGTTATTCTTTCTACCATAATTTATTCTCCAAATACAATAATATTATAATATAGTTTGAACTTTTTATAAAGTATTTTGCAGATAATATTTAAATATAGACAAAAAGAAGTTTTTAATATATAATTAATTGAGTTAATCTTTTTATCGTTAACTAAATAGAAAGGAGATAAAATGAAATTTTTTGAAAATAACAATACACAAGTCTTTGCCTTAGGCGGTTTAGGAGAAATTGGCAAGAATATGTATTGTGTAATGCATAATGATGAGTTAATTATTATTGACTCTGGTGTTATGTTCCCACAAGACGAATTGTTAGGAATAGATTACGTTATTCCTGACTATACTTTTTTAAAACAAAATAGTGAAAAAATTAAAGCATTAATAATTACACATGGTCATGAAGATCATATTGGAAGTATTCCTTTTTTATTACAAACAGTGAATATTCCTGTTATTTATGCTCCAAAACAAGCGACAGAACTAATTAAAAAGAAATTAGATGAGAGAAATATTAAATATAAAAATTTAAATACTTATACAGAGGATTTAAAACTTAAGTTTAAATATTTTCAAATTGAATTTTTTGCAACAACTCATTCCATACCTGATTCTCATGGAATAGCAATCAATACACCTAATGGTTTAATAGTAATGACAGGTGATTTTAAATTCGATTGGACTCCAATCGGACCTATGTCAAACATTCATAAAATGGCTGAATTAGGCAAAAAGGGTGTTAAATTATTGATGAGTGATAGTACTAATGCGATGGTTGATGGTGTTTCTATCAGTGAATCAAAAGTAGATGAAACATTAAATGAAGTGTTTGAAAACTGTGAAGGTAGAATTATTATTGCTACTTTTGCATCTAATATATATCGTTTAAAACATATTGTTGAAACTTGTCGTAAAAACAATCGAAAAGTTGCGTTATTTGGAAGAAGTATGGATACATCAATTGAAATAGCTGTAAAAGGTGGATATATTATCGATGATGGTATATTTGTTTCACCAGAAGAAGCTTTAAAATCTAAAGAAAATGAAATAACTTTATTATGTACTGGTTCTCAAGGTGAACCACTAGCAGCTTTATCAAGAATTGCTAATGGAGTTCATCGTCAAATCAAATTGTTACCTAATGATGTTGTAGTATTTTCTTCATCAGCGATCCCAGGAAATGCAGATGCTATTACTAATACAATTAATAAGTTGTATTTAAAAGGTGTTAAAGTTTTCACTAATACTTCTATTAGTGAAATACATACTTCTGGACATGGTAATCGTGAAGAGTTAAAATTAATGTTAAGGTTATTAAATCCTCAATATTTGATGCCTTATCATGGTGAATATCGCATGTTAAAAGCTCACGCTCAATTAGGAATAGAATGTGGCTTACCAGTAGAAAATACATTTGTTTTAGATAATGGTGATGTTTTATCAATTAATAAACATAGTGTTAAAAAATCAGGAAACATTCCTGCTTCAGATATTTATGTTGATGGAAACAGAATTGGCGATATTGGTAATGCTGTTATTAAAGACCGTATTATTATGTCTGATGATGGAATATTAGTTATTATTGCTAATATAGATATTAATAAAAGAGAGTTAGTTGGAAACACTAATATCACAACTCGTGGTTTTGTTTTAGTAAATGAAAGTACAGAGTTATTAGAAAGAATAGAGTTTTTAGCTAATCAAATTATTATTAAAAACTTAAAAAATAAGAATTTAAATTATTCTGAATTAAAACATCAAATTGTACAGGAAGTTTTTCCTTTTATTAAAGAAGAAACAGGCAGAAAACCAATTATTCTTCCAGTATTTATGGAAATCAAAAGAGAATCTAATTAGATTCTCTTTTTCTTTTTATTAATTTTTGATATGTATTTTTTTCAGCTTTTTCAACAATAGTCCTTTCCTCTTCATATAAATAGTAATCTGGATAAACAGTAAACAATTCTTTAAACAATTCTTTATCATTTATGACTTTTTGAATTGTTTCTTCAACGCCAATATTTTCTTTAAATATTTTCAACATTTTTTCTTCTTCTGTATCTAAAAAAATGTTATCTAATAATATTTTTTGAAAATAATATTCTTGTATTGCTTCAGAAATAACTATTCCTTGAAGTTTTTTGTTTCTAGACAATAATTGATGTAAATAATCGGAATAAATAGCATAAGCTTTTTGACTGTTTTGAAAAAAATTATTTTCATATTTCAATGTTTTATAATATATATTATGATATAAATCAATTAATGTTTTTTGATTGTATTCTTTTCCTAGAAAAAAACCTGCTTTCACAAAATTAAAATTTTCAATAAAAATAATAGGATTTTTTTGATAAATATCTGGATTATTGTTCAATAAAACTTGATTTTTACAGTCCAACAAAAGATTTTTTTGTTCTTCTTCTATATGTTTTATATCTCCCTCAATAAGTCTTTCTAATTTTTTATCATCCATAAAAAAATATGAAGCAACAAATTCTTCTGTTTCATTCAAAATAATTGCTAACTCTTCTTGTTCTTGATTATTTCTTTTTTTAATAGAAAAGTTTAACCTTTCATAATATAGACAAATTAAATAATAAAACACATATTTTTTGTTGGATTCATCTATATTACAGCTTTCTCTAAACTCTTCTAAAGTTTCAAAAGAAGATTCTTCTTTATACCAAAGAATATCTTTTAAATAATCCAAAAAATCATATTGTTTTTTTAAATATATTTTCAACCTTATATCTTTATCTTTAGGTTGATCATTTTCTGATTTTTCTTGGAAAAACAAAAAGTTTTTTACAACTTCAATAATAGATTGGGGATCTTTCAAAATTAAATCATATACTTTTTCCAAATTGAAAG
>JAAZBI010000020.1 GCA_012513875.1 Mollicutes bacterium | reverse complement strand
TTTAGATATCATGTGAATAGTTGCTAGATTATTGACAACAATTTGTTTTTCACTTGGTAAATTTTTATATGTAACATTTAACACTTCTTTTATTAAAGTTCTTTCATATCCCAAAGGATAATAATCTCCTAAAACTTTTAATTCAATTTGAGACTTATCTTTTAAGATTTCTTGAAAAGTTTTAATAAAATCTTTATTTTTTTCTTTAACACAAATGATTATTCTCTTTAATTTTAAAATACTGATCATTTTTTCTAAACCAACAATTATCTCTGAAGCAGATTCAATTCCTAAAACATTGTCAGCATTTAAATAAGGTTCACATTCAATGGCATTAACAATTAAAGTTTTAAGTTTATTTTGATATTTCAAATAAGTAGGGAATCCACTACCACCCATACCTTGAATACCATAAACTTTTAACAATTCAACAAATTCTTCTTGATTAGTTGGTTCTTTAACTTTAATTATTTCTTTAGTTTCTTTAAAATCATTTTCAATAACAAGACATTTTACTTTTGAACCATTTAAATAAGTATTTTCTAATATATCAATTACTTTACCACTAACTGTAGAACGAATATTTACTTCAAAAGGTTCTTTACTCTTTCCAATTAATGTCCCAATAGCTACTTGATCATTAATTTTAACTATTGGTTTACATTCTGTTCGATATCCAATTAAAGGTAAATAAACTTTTTTTGGTTTAATAAATTTTTCAAGTTTTAATGATTTCTTTTTATTTACTGTTATGGTTTTTTTCATTTTACTTACCAGCCTTTTCTTCCATAATTAAATATATGTTTTCAATCGTCTTTATTTGTTTTTTATTAGTAATAGTTATTTTGTTTTTTAAATTAAGAAAACGAAAACTTAAATCTACTAAATTTATTTTCTTAATGATTGAAAAATAAATTTTTCCAAATTTAGAAAAGAAAAAGAATAAAAATTTATTTTTAAAACTAATTTTAGATAAATTTAACTCAGTTTTTAACTTTAAAAACTTTTTCAAATAACTAACTTTCTTAGCTTTAGATATTTTCATTTGAGGTATTTTAGAACTGATAATAACAAAGATATCACTACAAATTAAATTGTTAATAGTTTTTTCTATCTTTAAATTAAAATAATTAATCTTGGCATAAACTTCTTTAATTCTTTTCGCAACAAACAAATAATCTAAATGATTAGTACTAACAGTATTAATTAATGAATTAGGTCTTTGTAAATAATGATAATAAACTCCTTGAGCATACATATATTTTTTAAATTTAGGCTTTATTTCTTGATTAAATAAACCATCTTCATAACAACGAAGATTATCATCGAAAACAACATCTTCAATGACACTCTTAGCATATAATTTACCAGTTACATATCTTGGTAAAGTTAATGCTTTTTTATTTTTATAAATATTATCGATAATTAAATCTTTTTTTAATTGTTTTCTTTCAGTAAAAGTTAATACTTTTTCTTTTCTTTTATACCAAAACAATCTTTCGGTATCAACAACATCAGCTTTATTTTCTAAAGCTTTATTAACTAAAATTTTAATAGCGTCTTTATCTAAAAAATCATCACTATCTATAAAGAAAATATATTCTCCCGTAGCATGTTTAATTCCTTGATTACGGGCATTACTAACTCCTCGATTAATCTCTAAATCAATAATAATTAAATTCTTATGATCTTTTTGATAAGTTTTTAAAACATCTAAAGAGTTATCTGTACTCTTATCATTTACTGCAATTATTTCTAGTTTTCGATAAGTTTGTTTAAATAAACTATCTAAACATAAACTCATATATTTCTCTGCATTATAAATAGGAATAACAATACTTACTTTTTCCATTTTATCACCTACTTTAAGTATAACATAAAAAAAGCAATTATAATTGCTTTTTCATTGCGCTCATCATTTGATTAACTTGTTTTTGAGAAGGTGTTCTTCCCATTTGAGTCATCATCATTTTAATCATTTGTTCATTAATTGGTGGATTCTTTTTTAAATATTTTTCCATATATCTTTTAGCAATAAAAAACCCGGCAACTGCTCCCAAAATTAAACCAATAACAACATATAAAACATCTAATAACATTATCTTCACTCCTTATCTTTTAGTTTACTAAACTATGAAGAATTCTTCAATCATTATCTAAATAATTTTTCAATTCTATTTTTTAACTTAGTTACTGTAAAATTATATTCTTCTAAAACTTCTTGGCTATTACCACTAACTCCAAATTGTTCAAGACCAAAAACACACTCTGAACAAGTTGCATATTTATACAAACCGTTAGACGAACTTGGTTCAACAACTATTTTTACAGCCTTATAGGGTAATATGTCTTCTTGATATGCTTTTGGTTGTTCACTAAATTTATCTTGACAAGGCATTGATACAATACGTAAGTCAAGACCATTTTTATATAATTCTTCAGCAACATTTAATGCCAACTCTACTTCGCTACCAGTTGAAATAATTATTCCCATCAATCTTGATTTTTCTTTACGAACAATATATGCACCTTTATTAACATCATTAATAGAAGTATTAATAAGATTAGAAACTTCATTACGAGAAATTATCAAAGCATTAGGTCCAGTACTTTTAAAAATACTTTCCCAACTTCCCACTATTTCTTTTGTATCAGCAGGACGATAAACAGCAAAATTAGGTATGCTTCTTAAAGACTCTAATTGTTCAATTGGTTGATGAGTAGGTCCGTCTGATCCAATGTTTATCGAATCATGAGTAAAAATATAAGTAACTGGTAAATTACTAATAGCAGCTATTCTTAAAGCTGGTCTTAAATAATCAGAGAACGCTAAGAATGTACTTCCAAAAACTCTCATTCCTGAAGCTGCAATTCCATTTAAAATGGCTCCCATTGCATGTTCTCTAACTCCAAAATATATATTTCTACCGGAACGATTTTCAGAAGAAAAAACACCTTTTTCTTCTAAAAAAGTTTTAGTTGATGAAGATAAATCAGCAGTACCACCCCAAAAATTACTCACTAAACCACCGATAGTATTCATTACATCACTATTAATTTCTCTCATTGGTTCTTTTACTTCTAAGCTAAATTCGTTATAAATTTTTGATAAATTTAAAGTAATATTAACTTTTCCGCTAGATAATTCAATTATTTCTTTTTGAATATCTTCTGAAATTTTAGTAAAATTGTCTTTCCATTCTGTATAAATTGGATTAACTCTTTCTATAACTTTTTGTTTAAAAGCTTCACTAGCTTCATTAGAAAATGTAAATGGAACTCCTCTAACATCTAATTTTTCTTTTAATTGTAAAATATCATCTTTGGATAAAGGTTTTCCATGAACTTCACTTGTGTTTTGATGAAAAGAATCTTTTCCTATTATAGTTTTAATTTCAATAATAGTTGGTCTTAAAACATCTTTTTTAGCTTTTATAATCGCTTTATCTATTTCATTAACTGAATCTCCGTTTTTAACTTGCAAAGTTTGCCATCCCATAGCATCATATTTTTTGAGAACATCTTCAGTAAAAGATAATTTAGTTTGTCCATCTAAAGAAACATTGTTAGAATCATATAAAACAATTAAATTACCTAATTTTAAATGACCCGCTAAAGAAGCCGCTTCTGAACTAACTCCTTCCATTAGATCACCATCACTACATAATACATAAGTATTATAATTGAATAAAGTTTTTTTATTATTGTTATATTTTGATGCTAAAAATTTTTCTGCCATTGCAAATCCAACAGCTGAAGCAAAACCTTGACCTAGTGGTCCGGTTGTAAAATCAACTCCTGGTGTAACATTTAATTCTGGATGACCTGGAGTTTTAAATCCTTTTCTACGAAAATTTCTCAAATCATCTAAAGATAAATCATATCCTAAAGCAAACAAAGTTGAATATAATAAAGCTGAACCGTGTCCTGCAGACATAATAAAACGGTCTCTATTTAACCATTTATCATCCTTAGAATTTATCATTAAATGTTTAGCATATAAAGTATACATCATAGGAGCTGCTCCTAAAACTATTCCTGGATGACCAGAACCAGCAGCGTCTATCATGTCTATTGCTAATGCTTTTATATTGTTAATTATTTTTAAATCCATATTAATTTTTTGACTTTTCATTTTACACATCCTTGTAAAAATAATTATATCAAAATTTTAAACCGATTAAAAGTCTTAACAATTATTTGACATTTACTACAAAAGTTTGAGATTTTTCTTGATTGTATTCTAATTTATCAAAACGAATTGAACATAATGAAAAAAACAATAAAACTACTACACTAGTTATTAACATTCCTTTAAGATTCATAAATATCACTCCTTTTCTTTCTAACCTTATCTTACTATGAACAGATGTTCGTGTCAACAAAAAAACAAACATCTGTTTGACATTTTACACTTTGTGTGTTAATCTTAAATTATAAATAATAAAAGGAGGCTTTTATGGAGAAATTAACTTCTCGTCAAGAAGAAACTTTAAGCTATATAAAAAAAGGAATTGCTGAAAATGGCTATCCACCTACAGTTAGGGAAATAGGAAAATTTTTAGGTTTGTCATCACCAGCAACAATTCAAGTTCATTTATCAAATCTTGAAGAAAAGGGTTTTATTAAAAAAGGGAATAATCGTAGTCGTGCAATTGAGTTATTAGTAAAAAATGAATTTTTAAATAATAATCCCGAAATTGTTGAAGTTCCATTATTAGGAAAAGTAACAGCTGGTTCTCCAATTGAAGCGATTGAAAACCCTAACGAATTCTTCTCTTTACCTGCTTTTTTAATACCACATCAAAAAGAAGTTTTTACTTTAAATGTTAGTGGCGATAGTATGATTAATGCTGGAATCTTAGATGGAGATATAGTCATCATTCAAAGACAAAAAAACGCTAACAACGGTGAAATAGTCATAGCATTAACCGATGAAAATGAAGTTACTTTAAAAAGATTTTACAAAGAAAAAGATCATATTAGATTACAACCAGAAAATGATCTTTTAGAGCCGATTCTTTTAAATAATGTTACTATTTTAGGGAAAGCAATTGGTTTATATAGAAAAATATAAAAAGATTTAGAATTCTAAATCTTTTTTTTACATATTTAAGAAAAACATTTCTAAACCCGATTCTTTATCAACTCTATTTGTTTTAATGTTTTCATCTAAATCCGCTAGTTTTTCTAAATAATCCAACAACATTTCTTCTGAAATATTAATTCTTTTAGCAAGTTCCACTCGATAAGGGTGGATTTTTAATTTGTCAGCTATTTCTTTGTTATTATTTGTATTAATTAACATTTTTTTAACTTGAAATATAGTTCGAAATTGATTTGCCAATAAAACAATTATTTTTATTGGCTCCTCTCCTCTTTTTAATAATTCTTGATATAAAAATAACGCTTTTGTTAAATCTTTGTTAACTACACTATTAGTCAATTCAAATATATTATCGTAATCATATTTAGATACTAATTGATCAACATCTTCTTTAGTAATAATTTTAGTATCAACTTTAAATATTTTCAGTTTGTCAATTTCACTCATTAAAAGGGTTAAGTTTTCTTTTGATTTATCTAAAAGACTATTTATAGCTTTTAAATCTATTTGATAATTGTCTTCTTCAAAAGTGTTTTTAACAAATTCATAAGCTTCTTGGTCTGATAGTTTATTACATTCTAAAATGTTTGAATCCTTCAATAATTTTTTAACTAAGTTTTTTCTTCCGTCTAGTTTTTCGTTTTCAACAACTAAAACCAGATTTATTTGTTCAGGAATATCTTCTAAAACTTTTTCTAAAGCTTTGATTTCCTCATCAGAAATATTATTAGACAAACCAGTTAAAAATAAAGCGTTTGAAATTACAATTATTTTTTTATCTGCAAATAAAGGAAAGCTAATAATTTCTTCAATTATATTATTAACTAAATCAAAATTTAAATCATATTTAACAATCTCTGAATCGTGATTATTTTCAATGATTTTATTTAAAGAAGACTCTATTAAGTACTTTTCATTTCCATAAACAACATAGATATTTTTCATCTTTTCACCTACTGTTTATAGTATATCATAAATCCAAATATGGTGTAACTTTCATTTGTTGATTAACAATTTCAATTGTAATAGTTCCTTGAATTGCTGTTTGATATATTTTGATTAACCTTTTTTCTAAACTAGTTAATTGAAAATCATTTAAATATACTTTGTCAATTTTATAATTATTAACTAAATCAATTGATTCTCCTATATGATCAGCATCTCCGTGTGGTGACATACGTTTATGCATACGGATTAATGCAATTAAAAAGAATCACAAAAGTAATTCTTTCAAATAATACTATATATTTTTTCTTAAACTAATTCTAAATTCATTAAATCCAAAACGCTTGTATAAATTTATAGCTACACTATTATTCGCCATAACGTTTATATCAACAACAGATATATTTGTTTTCTTTATTACATTTAATGCATTTTCTATAAGCTTAGTAGCAATACCATTATTTCTATACTCATTATCTACATATAAGCCGTCGATTAAGTAACCTTTTTTGTTATCGTTATTTACTAATTTTAAATATATATAGCCTTTTATAATTTCATCTTCTTCATAGCATAATAATATGTTATCCTTATTATTTATAACATTTTTAAAATAATCTTTAACTACAAAATTTTCATCGATAGAATCATCATATTGTCTTTCGGTTTGAATCAATTTTGTTAACAAATTATCACATATATTAGCTCTTTCTTCATCTAATACTCGAATAACCATCTAAATCACCATATTTATATTATATCACACTAATTCATATTCTCTAGTTATTATTCTATCATCAGAGCAGTATTTGATTACATATTCATTATCTTGCTTGCAAATTATTATTCCTACTGCTTCATTTTCTTCTATAGTCTTAATATTTTTATTAATGTAATTCATATATGTCATAATCTGCCCTGTATGTTCTTTCTTTAATTCAGTTGCTTTTAATTTTACTACTACATAACATTTATATTTGATATTATATAAAAGTAAATCGATATAATTGTATCTATCACCTATTTTAATAGGATATTCACTTTTAATAAATGTAAATCCATTTCCTAACTCATCTAAAAAATTTTCAATATCTTCCAATATTAATTTTTTTAATACTTTTTCTGAAAATATATCATATTTATTGTTGTTTCTAATCAAGATTGGATTCTTTACAAAGTCAACTGCATTAGATTTAGCTTGGTTTGTTAATTTATTTTTAGCAGTTTCTGGTAACCTTTCATACTCGTTAGACTTTATTCGTATTCTTAGTTGCCTGATTGATAAATTTTCTTTTTCCACTATTTTAATATAATATCTAACTTTATTTAAATCATCATACGGTAACAACTCAACATAATGACTATATGATAAATTTGGCGACACTGTCGCCAATTTTTCTATTAATTTCATTATTCATTAATTCAATTTTTATCTCATTATAATAATTCATATCTTCTCCTCTCATAATTTTGCACCCACTGGGTACACTTTTTCCTATGGACTACATGTTTCTATTATTAGTTTATTATTTTTACTTTTAAGCATAATACTTCCATCTTGATCTGTTCTATATATTTTTGAGTTTTCTAAATTATTTAATACTTCTTTATTTGGATGTCCATACCTGTTATTCTTTCCTACACTAATTACAGAATATTTAGGATTAATCTCATTAATAAACTCTTTACTACTACTTGTCTTAGACCCATGATGTCCTACTTTTAATACATCTATATCTGGTAAATTATATTTATCAAGTATTTCTTTTTCTGTAGTAGTTGATGCATCTCCCATGAACATAAATTTATATCCATTTAACTCAGTATAAATAACATTAGAATTATCATTTTCATTATCATATTCTTTGGTTTGTAAAAAATATAACTTATTGTTATCAATATTTAATTCTTTAATACATGAATAATATTTTATTTTCTTTTTATCTAATACTTTAATTAATTCTTTTTCTAAATCATTATAAGGTCCACAATTAAATATTACCTTTTCTACTTTAAAATTATTTACTAAGTTAATAGCTTCTCCCATGTGGTCAAAGTCTCCATGTGGTGATTGTCAAAAAGTAAGTCGAATTTTATCCTTTATTACAAAGAAAAAAAGATCAATACTGATCTTGTGCAAAATTATCGTATACGTTTGTTATCAAATTTTTTATTATCAAACATTTCTAAATCATGCTCAATATTTACTCTTGGAATAGGTATATCATATATTATTTCGTCTTCTTCAAATGACAATGTATGATCTTTGGAAATTTCTTTTTTTGTAAGAAAAGAATAAGGTAAAGATTTATCCCCTCTATGCCATCTACAAGAATCCCAACATGGATCAAAATAATATACTTCATAATTATAATCAATTCTTATAATACTGTGATAACCATCGTCAGGAAGCGTTGTTTTATTATGATATGATTCATTGATACTTATTTTATCTTTACCAGAAATACAATATACATTTTTAGTTTGTATTCCCATTAATTTTAATATATACTGCATTGATCTAGTATATCCTTCACATACAGCACTTCCAAACATAATCCCATTGTATGCGCTGTTTGTACCATTGCTTTTTCCCTTTTGCCTTCCATCAACATAATGCGCTCTATTTTTCGTTTCTAACGCATCATAATCATAAGTTATATTTTCAGCTAAAAATCTTTCTACAAATAAAATTTGTGTTCTTATATCATTACTACTTTTTTTAGCTTGCTCTGTAATTTCTAAACATTTTTTATGAAACAACAACATTTGATAAAAACTATAGTTCACACTTTTATGTTGACTTCCACTTATTTGCTCTGAAAATGTACAGTTAACCATATTTACCAATTTTGGAGCTTCATTAAGTATTTCTGGATAATGTAAAACATCTATTTCAAAAACATCTAAATTATTATTATTTATCATAGATTGTATACCATCTATAGTATTCATTTTTTTATTTCCTCTTTCTTCAAAAGATACAAGTTTTAATAATTTTTCTAGTCCATTTATTTCTTCTAAATTAGAATTTCTTGTTATACATAATTCTTCTAAATTTTGTAGTTCTTCTAACAATATCCATGAAATATTTGGTTGGTTATCTATTGTTAGTATTTTTATTTTTTTTAATTTGGAGATGTTTTTTATATCTTTATCTGTTATACTAGCAGGTGATTTTTGATATTCAGTTCTACCTACAGTGGAAATATTTAAGATTTCAAGATTTCTTAAATACTCTATTCCTTTCAACGCCTCATGTCCTGGGTTTGTGATTTCAAGTTTAGTAATTAAATCCAATTCATCTTGAGTAAATTCCAAACTTAACATATCTTTAAATGGGCCACTAACATTTTTTCGAGGTAGTATATTTTTTTCTTCTAACAATTTAACAATTCTAATTCCTAAATTTATTGGCATTTTTATTAGTTCCACATTATCACATCCTACATTTATTATATCACACTAATTTATATTCTCTTACAGCAATTCTATCATCTGAACAATATTCTATTACAAACTTATTATTTTTCTTACAAATAATTATTCCAATTGTATTATTATTACTTATCTCTTTTATATTTTTATCTATATAATTCATATACTTTTGTACTTGTGAAATATATTCGACTTTAAATTCAGTTATTTTTAATTCTACTACTACATATGCATTATATTTTATGTTAAAAAGTAATAAATCTATATAATTATATCTTTCACCGATTTTAATTTTATACTCACTACCTATAAAGCTAAAATTATTACCTAACTCATGCATAAATGATTCTATATCTTCTAATATTAAATTATGTAATACCTTTTCATTAATTATATCTATATTATTTTTATTCTTGATTAGTACAGGATTAGGTACTAAATCTTGAACTTTTAGTGATTCACTATTTGAAATTTTATTTCTTGCCTCTAAAGATAATCTCTTATACTCATTGTTTTTAATTTTTTCTCTTAATTGTCTCTTAGATAAATTGTTAGTACTTGCCAATTTTATATAATATAAAAGTTCATTTAAATCTTTTATAGACAATAATTCGGTATAATGGCTCCAAGTCAATTGTGTCGCCATTGGCGACACTTTTTCATTACTAAATATAATATAAAATTGTTTCATTCTAAATAATGTTCTTTTATTATACTTCTTTCCAACTTCTAGTACTAATTTATTTGAATATTCATCAATTATATTATCTCCATACTTACCGCCAGCTTCGTTTAGCAATTTACCTATTTCAAAATATGTAATAACGGTATGACTTTCTTTTGAATAGTCTTTAACTCTCAAATATACTTCATTATCTATTATTTTATTTTTTATCTCATCATAATAATTAATTTTTATTCTCCTTCCTATGGTGGACACGTCCTAATCTTATATCCCCTTTTATTTAATCTTATCTCAATACTTCCATCTAAATCAGTTCTATAAATCTTACTATTCTTTAAAGTATTTAACACTTCATCTTTTGGATGTCCATATCTATTATTTTTGCCAACACTAATTAAACTATATTTTGGATTTATTCTATCTATAAATAGCTTATTACTGCTTGTGTTTGAACCATGATGACCTACTTTTAAGAAATCTATATCTTTAAGATTATATTTTTCTAATATATCTTTTTCTCTTTCTAATCCAGCATCACCCATGAATAAAAATTTATATTTATTGTAATTAAAGTATATTACATTTGAATTATCATTTTCATTCTGGTACTCTTTTGTATTTAAAAACTGTAATTTATACTTATCTATATTTAATTCTTTAATACATGAATAATAATTAATTTTATTCTTTTTTAATACTTTAATTAAATTTTTTTCTAAATCATTATATTCTCCGCAGTTAAATACTACATTTTCTACTTTAAAATTATTAACTAAATCAATTGATTCTCCTATATGATCAGCATCTCCGTGAGTAATAATTAAAGAATCTATTTTTGTTATTCCTAAAGATTTGAAAAATGGAATTAAATTGTTTTTTGCTAAAGAGAAAGATTTGTTTTTTCTTTGCCAATCTTCTTGATAATTTAATTTTCCGCCAGTATCAATTAAAACGTTACCTTTTTGATTAGGTAATTTAATTAAAATCGAATCTCCTTGGCCAACATCAATAAAATATATTTTTAAACTTGAATCAAAATAACTAATATTATGATGGATAATTAAAACAAAACTTAAAATAATTAACCACAGATATT